>JADGFH010000889.1 GCA_016743925.1 Labilibaculum sp. | reverse complement strand
TGCTGATGTTTTGAACATCGTTGATAACGAAGAGGAAATAGAGGATGAGTTAGAGATTGAAGATTCTGATGCTGACATGGATGAAGAAATTGATATCCAAGTTGTAGAAGATGAGGAAGAAGAAGATGAAGCTCAAGTTTTTGTAATTGTAGAAGATATGCCTGAATTTCCAGGTGGATCGTTAGAGTTACAGAAATGGATTAGTAGATCTGTAAAATACCCTGTAATTGCACAGGAAAATGGTATTACCGGTCGTGTTTTTGTTACTTTTGTTGTAAACAAAGTTGGCGGGGTAGAACAAATTCGTGTAGTTCGTGGCGTCGATCCTTCATTGGATAAAGAAGCTTTACGCGTAATTGGTAAAATGCCTAAATGGAAGCCAGGTAAGCAACGTGGTAAAGCTGTTAAGGTATCCTATACTGTACCTATCAATTTCCAGTTACAATAATTTGATTGTATATACTACTAGATATTTGAGGCTCTGATTTTTCAGAGCCTCTTTTTTTATGGCTAATTGGTTATTGCTTTATTAATATTGTTTATTTTTGGCGGATAATTTCCGTACTTTGCTAAGTATATTTGTTTTGAATTTAGATTTTCAAATCTAATTCAAGAACGGGAATCATAATTTATAAAGGCACTTTAGCCTTTTATTTTGCAAATTGATAAGATGGGAGAAAACCTTACGATAACGAAAGAAGTAGAAAAAGCAGTTTTAATTGGTGTAATAGACAAATCAAAAAGCATGACTGAGAGTTTAGTTGCTGAGTATCTTGATGAACTTGATTTTCTTGCTTTGACTGCTGGTGCGAAAACGGTTAAGCGTTTTACTCAAAAAATGGACTATCCAAATCCTAAAACATTTGTAGGAACAGGTAAGTTGGATGAGATTCTTGATTTTTTGAAGAGAAATGAAGAGATCGGAATGGTTATTTTTGATGATGAACTTTCTCCTACGCAACTTAGAAATATAGAGAAAGTTCTGCAACGAAAAGTGTTGGATAGAACAAATCTAATTTTGGATATCTTTGCGAGTCGAGCTCAAACTGCTAATGCAAAAACACAAGTGGAATTGGCTCAATATCAGTATATGCTTCCGCGATTAACACGTATGTGGACTCACCTTGAGCGTCAGCGTGGTGGTATTGGAATGCGTGGACCTGGGGAGACTCAGATTGAGACGGATAGACGAATCATACTTGATAAGATTGCTAAACTAAAGGAAGATCTTAAAAAGATTGATAAGCAAAAGGCTACCCAAAGAAAGAATCGTGGTAAAATGGTTCGTGTTGCATTAGTCGGTTATACCAATGTAGGGAAATCAACAATGATGAACATGTTGAGTAAATCAGATGTTTTTGCTGAAAACAAGCTTTTTGCGACTTTGGATACTACGGTTCGAAAAGTAGTTATTCAGAATGTTCCATTTTTACTAGCTGATACAGTAGGATTCATTCGAAAACTTCCACATCATTTGGTGGAATCATTTAAATCAACTCTAGATGAGGTTCGAGAGGCAGATGTTATTTTGCACGTTGTAGATATTTCTCATCCAAATTTCGAAGATCATATTAAGGTTGTGAATGAAACAATGGCTGAAATTGATAAAAAAGAGAAGCCAACATACTTAATTTTTAATAAGATTGACGCATTTACTTACGTGAAAAAGGATGAGGATGATCTTATGCCAAAAACTAGAGAGAATTATAGTTTAGAAGAATTAAAACAAATGTGGATTGCAAAAGGTGATACCCCTTGCTTGTTTATTTCAGCTATAAAGAAAGAAAATATTGAAGAATTTAAAGAGAAAGTGTATGATTTGGTTAAAGAAATTCACTCGGCACGCTTTCCTTATAACGACTATCTTTACCAAGATTATTCAAATCTGATGGATTAAGAGAAGATAATGAATACGAATATTTGTAGTGTTTATTCTTTATTCAATTTTCGTAAAAAAATAAAAGGCCAATAAATTTTAATTCTATTGGCCTTTCCTGTGTTTTATACTAATTCGTTCGAGCTGAGATATTCTGCTATTTGAACTGCGTTTGTTGCAGCACCTTTTCGAAGATTATCAGCAACAATCCACATGTTTAATGTATTCGGATTTGAGAAGTCTCTACGAATACGTCCTACGAATACTTCATCTTTTTCGTGAGAGTATTTTGGCATTGGGTATTCGTTCTTATCTAAATTATCCTGAACAATTACACCATCAGTTTCAGATAGTAATTTGCGTACTTCATCCAGATCAAAATCATTTGCAAATTCGATATTTACAGATTCTGAATGACCTCCAACAACAGGAACTCTAACAGCAGTTGCAGTTACTCGAATGCTATCATCCTTTAGAATCTTCTTTGTCTCATTTGAGAGTTTCATTTCCTCTTTGGTGTAGCCATTATCCGTGAAAACATCACAATGAGGCAAACAATTTTTGTCAATTTCGTATGGATAGGCCATATCACCTTC
>JADGFH010000120.1 GCA_016743925.1 Labilibaculum sp. | reverse complement strand
AATCTTATAATATTGAAATAAAGCTTTAATCTGTTTAGTATTGCACTATAATCTATCTAATTACTGTGGTGACACACAGTTTTTTAAATTGAAATCTATCCATACTATGAAAAAACTATTTCGCCTAATGTTAGTCCTTTTCCTAGGACTCGTGCCAATGATAACGATGGCACAGCTTACTTTTACAGGAGAACTTCGTCCACGTACTGAGTATCGTCATGGCTTAAAATCATTATTTAATTCAGCAGATGATGCTGCTTTGTTTACATCTCAACGTACACGATTGAATTTAAAGTACAACGATTCTAAATTTCGTGTTGGATTAAGCTTACAAGATGTTCGTACTTGGGGAGATGTTAAGCAATTAAACATGTCTGATAAGAACCAATTAATGCTTCACGAAGCTTGGGGAGAGATCATTTTCAATGAAAGTTTTTCTTTGAAATTAGGTCGTCAGGAATTGGTTTACGATGATTCACGTATTTTAGGTAATGTAGGTTGGGCACAGCAAGCAAGAAGCCATGACCTAGCATTGGCAAAATTCAAAACAGATGAAAAAGGTCAATTCCATATTGGTTTGGCTGTAAACAATGATTCTGAAGCATTAAAAAAAGCATTGTACACAACTACATATAAGAACATGCAATTTGCATGGTATAACAGAAAATCAGAAAAATTTGATTTTAGTTTATTATTTATGAATGTTGGTTTGCAGGCAGATGCAGGTAATACTGAGGTGGATTTAGAAACAAGATACAACCAAACATTCGGAACATACATGAACTATCGTGCAGGTAAACTTGCTTTTACAGGTTCGTTATATGCACAATCAGGTAAAAATGTTGCCGATGTTGACGTAAGCTCACACATGTTTAATCTTGGTATGAAATTTCCAATTGGTTCTGGCTGGAAAGGTAATGTAGGAATCGAAGTACTTTCTGGTACTGACTATGACACAGCTAGCCAATCAAGAGTAGGTACTTCTGATTTTGAGTCATTTACTCCTTTGTTTGGAACAAACCATAAGTTTAATGGTCATATGGATTATTTCTATGTTGGTAATCATGTTGGAAACGTAGGTCTTCAAGATATTTATGGTGGATTAAACTATGGAAAAGATAAGTTTTCTTTTGCTACAGCAATTCACTTGTTCTCTACTCAAGCAGATTTATATACTGGTGCTGAGAAACAAGATAAATATTTAGGTACTGAGGTTGATCTTTCTGTAGGTTACAAGTATTCTAGCAGTGTAATGTTTAAAGCAGGATATTCGCATATGTTTGCGACCGATTCAATGCAAGCATTAAAAGGTGGTGACAAAGATGAAACTCAAAATTGGGGATGGGTTATGGTTGTTTTTACTCCAAATTTCTTGAAATAATAAGGAAAACCCTATATATCAAAACTTTTGCTAATGAGAAAACTATTCAAATTTCTAACACCACCTCCACAATGGAAACTTCCGGTTTTGGTGTCTCTAGGAATATTTGTTGGACTTGGCTTTTATGTGCTCTACCTCTCGAAGGCGGCATCATATCTTTCCGACAATCCTGAGACCTGTGTGAATTGCCATGTTATGGCTCCACAATTTGCCACCTACCAGCACAGTTCCCATCGCGAAGTTGCTACTTGTAACGATTGTCATGTTCCGCAGAACAACGTTTTTAACAAGTACTTCTTTAAGGCTAAGGATGGCTTGCGACATGCAACTATGTTTGCCTTGCGATTGGAACCTGAAGTGATCTTTATTTTGGAGGAAGGCAAGAAAGTAGTTCATAACAACTGCATTCGTTGCCACAGCCAACAATTAACTGATCCAAAATTAGCCAGTCAGGTACCAAATCATGCACATAATACGCAAGACCGTGTTTGTTGGGAATGCCACAGAGAGGTACCTCACGGAAGGGTAAATAGCTTATCGAGTGTGCCAAATGCTCGTGTGCCAGTACCACAAAGTCCGGTGCCAGATTGGTTGCAGGAATACATGGAAGAATCAAAATTAGAAAACGAATAAAACCTAAATAAAATAGCATATGAAACCAATACAAGAATCTGTAGGCAAAAAACCAATGTTGGGATGGATGATCTTCCTGGTAACTTTGGTGGTTGTATTCCTACTTGGATTGTTAGCTTCATCGATAATGGAACGTAGAGCAGAATCTGTTTTTGCTTATACTCCTCAGGTAGAGCACGATCAATGGGAGCCACGTAACGAAGTTTGGGGTGAAAATTTCCCAAGAGAATTTGAAACTTATTACAATACGGCAGATACAGCTTTCCGTAGTAAATACAATGGTGCTGCCATGATTGATATGTTAGAGGTTGATCCTCGTCTAGTTGTACTATGGGCAGGCTATGGTTTCTCAAAAGATTACAATCAAGGTCGTGGTCACTACTATGCAATTGATGATTTAAGAAACTCATTACGTACAGGTGCTCCCAAAAGTGAGAAAGATGGACCAATGCCAGCTACTTGTTGGACTTGTAAAGGTCCTGATGTACCTCGTTTAATGAACGAAATAGGAGTTGGAGAATATTACAAAGGAAAATGGGCAGGAAAGGGACACGAAGTAGTAAATCCTATTGGATGTGCTGACTGTCACGATGCTAAAACAATGAATCTTCGTATTTCTCGTCCGGCTTTAATTGAAGCATTCGAGCGTCAAGGAAAAGATATTAATGATGCAACTCATCAAGAAATGCGTTCATTAGTATGTGCGCAGTGTCACGTTGAGTATTATTTTGATAAGAAACGTGTTGAAGGAGCTAACTACCTTACTTTACCTTGGGATAAAGGTATGAGTGTTGAAGCAATGGAAGAGTATTACGATGAGATCGAATTTAAAGATTGGACTCACAAATTGAGTAAAGCTCCAATGTTGAAAGCTCAGCATCCAGGATATGAAGTTTATTTGAAAGGTATTCACGCCGATCGGGGTGTTTCTTGTGCTGATTGTCATATGCCTTACAAATCAGAAGGTGGACAGAAATTTACTGATCACCACATTCAATCTCCTTTGAACAACGTAGCTAACTCATGTCAGGTTTGTCACCGTGAGGAGACTGATAAGTTGATCAAGAACGTTTATACTCGTCAGGATCAGATTATCGAAAATCGCGATAAATTAGAGGAATTATTAGTACGTGCTCACGTTGAAGCTAAGAAAGCTTGGGATTTAGGTGCTACAGAAGCTGAAATGAAGACTGTATTAATGGGTATCCGTCACGGACAATGGCGTTGGGATTATGCTGCTGCTTCTCATGGTGGATCATTTCACGCACCAACAGAAATCGGACGTGTAATTTCTACAGGTATCGTAAGTGCTCAAGAAGCAAGACTTTCTTTAGCTAGAATTTTCGCTAAATACGGATTTAACGAAGAGGTTGCCTATCCAGATATCGCAACGAAGGCTAAAGCTCAGAAATTTATCGGTATTGATGTGGAGCAAATGAAGAAGGATAAAGAGGAATTTAAGAAGAATCTTCTTCCTAAGTGGGACGAAAAAGCGAAGAAACGCGAAAGTACTTATCAGGTGAAAAAGTAATTGATTTATCATTTTAAATAGATGAATATTTAATATGCCACTCAATTTGGGTGGCATATTTTTTTATATTTAAATTAATAATGTGTTTTTCTCGAGTTCAAATACCTTAGATTTTACACTATTTACTTAATCTGCCCAAATCAATATGACTAAAAATACAAAAACCTTATGGCAAACACCCTGGGGATATTATGAAAGTTTATTAATTGCTTTTGGAATTCTTTTAATCGGATTCGCTCTTGAGATAGCAGTAGATAGCTCTAATTTTGGGACAATTGTATTTCCGCAAAATTTAATTTTTGGGGCCCTATTTATTATTTTAATCATAGCGACTTCTATTTTGATCAGGAAGAAGAAAAGTCTCAAATTTATAGCCGAAATTCCTGCTTCAATAGGAGCCATTGCAGCCCTTAGTTTATTGGTTGTTGTTATGGGAGTAACACCTCAGATTCCGATGGAGAAGGATAGTTTAATTACGATGTTGGGCTTAAATCGCTTGACTACTTCCTTGCCATTTTTGTTCATTAATTTCTATTTGCTATTTGTTTTAGGAATCGTAATCATTCGAAAAGTAAGCCCTTTGCAATTAAAAGATTGGGGATTTATTTGTAGTCATTTAGGACTTTGGATTACTGTTTTTGCAGCAGGCTTGGGTTCTGGTGATTTGCAAAGACTTAGAATGGATTTGCATGAAAATCAAATTGAAGGTAGAGCATACGACGACAAAGGAAATTTTTATGAGTTACCTCTAGCCATTAAATTAAATGATTTTAAGATAGATGAATTCAATCCTAAGTTAGCCGTTGTAGATAATACTACTGGAATGTTGTACGAAGCTACCAAACCTTCAATGATCATGATAGAAGATTCCTTAAGCTGCCAACTCCACGATTGGAAAATACAGGTCGAAGCGTTTTTTCTGACTTCGGGAAGAGCAGGAGATAGATATTACTCACTTTCAGATTTAGGAGCTGCTCCTGCGGCTAAAATCAGTCTTATAACCAAAGCAAATGATACCATCCGTGGATGGATTAGTTGTGGTAGTTTTAATCGTCCACACGAGTCCTTAAAAATTGATGATCGTTTTTCCTTACTGATGACGGTTCCCGAACCCAAAAGATTTTCATCTGATGTTATAATATTTACTCCTGATGGAGCAAAACAAGAGCAATCCCTTGAGGTTAATAAATCCTTCACCGTAAATGGATGGAAAATTTACCAATTAAGTTATGATGAGACGATGGGAATTTACTCCACAAAAAGTATTGTTGAGGTTGTAAAAGATCCTTGGCAAATGTTTGTATATATTGGTGTCTTTATGATGTTGATTGGTTCTGCTTATATATTTTGGAGAGGAAATAAAGTAACAAGTAAGAGTGAAGATTAACAGTAAATATTTTTCAAAGGCACTTTGTAAGAGTCGTCTTATTGGGAACTGTTTATTGATAACTGATAATTGAAAAATATGATTTGGAGTCACTTTTTATTAGCTGGAGGAATAAGTACGGGTACATGGTTAGTGGCTGCGTTTATTCCTAAAAAGGAAATTTTAAGAAATATTTTGGTGATGTTGGGAATACTTAGCATTGCTGTATTTATTGGATTTTTGTGGATAACACTTGAACGTCCTCCTCTTCGTACATTAGGGGAGACTCGTTTGTGGTATGCTTTCTTTTTACCGCTAATTGGTTTTCTAACTTATTGGCGATGGAAATACAATTGGATGCTGTATTACAGTTTAGCATTGTCAGTCTTATTTTTATTCATCAACTACATGCATCCTGAGAATTTTTCCAAGACATTGATGCCTGCCTTACAAAGTCCTTGGTTTGTGCCTCATGTTGTGGTTTATATTTTTGCCTATGCTTTTTTAGCAGCGTCTTCTTTAGTTGCAATTCGTGGACTATACCAAGAATACAAAGGTCAGTTAAAGTCTCAAGTTATGCTTATGGCCGATAATTTGGTTTATTTAGGATTCGCTTTTCTTACCTTAGGATTGCTTTTCGGAGCTTTATGGGCAAAAGAAGCTTGGGGACATTATTGGACATGGGATCCGAAAGAAACTTGGGCATTTATTACTTGGTTAGGCTATTTGGTTTACATTCATCGACGTTATCAAATGCCATCAAAGTTTAAATCTTCTTTATGGATATTGGCACTTGCATTTGTGATCCTTTTGATTTGTTGGTTCGGAGTAAACTATATTCCATCAGCACAATATAGTGTTCATACTTACAGTCAGCAACCGTAAGATATTTTAGAATACAAAAAACGCCGTTTCAATCGAAACGGCGTTTTGTTTTTATAATGATTTTGGATTATCCTTCAATCTTGTGAAGAACCATTTTCTTGGCTACTTCAATTGCTTTTTCTAGTCCTTTAGGATCTTTACCACCTGCAGCAGCAAAGAAAGCTTGTCCACCTCCGCCACCTTTAATTTCTTTCGCAGCTTCGCGAATAATTGCTCCAGCATTCAGGTCGTATTCTTTCACCAAATTATCCGAGAACATGATTGTGATGTTTGCTTTTCCATTTAAATCTGCACCTGAAATAAATACAAGATTTTCAATTTCACCTTTCAGTTGGAATGCGATATCCTTAATGTCTCCAGCACTTGATACTGCTAGAGCTTCCGTAATAAAGTTTACATCATTAGTTACAGAAACATGTCCTTTAAGATCATTTTTAATCACTTTTAGGCGATCTTTCATGAATCCGTCAAGGTCTTTCTTCAAACCAGAATTTTCAGACATTAAATCCTCAATGTTCTTAATTAAATTCTGATTAGACTTGAAGATACGTTCAATATCCTTAAGGGTATTTAGCTTGTCGTTAATGAATTGTTCCGCTTTTACTGCACTAATTGCTTCAATTCTTCGAACACCAGCTGAAATAGCACCTTCCGAAGTGATTTTAAAGAATCCGATCTGACCTGTAGCTTCAACGTGAGTACCACCACAAAGTTCAACAGAATCTTCAAATTTGATTACACGAACCAAATCGCCATATTTCTCACCAAACAAGGCCATTGCACCAAGGCTTACAGCTTCATTCATTGGAATATTATTCTTAATCTCAATTGCAATATTAGCGCGAATTTTAGCATTTACAATCTCTTCTACTTTTGCAATTTCCTCTTCGCTTAATTTGTTGAAGTGCGAGAAATCAAAACGTAAATGATCCGGATTAACCAAAGATCCTTTTTGCTCAACGTGCTCGCCCAAAACTTCGCGAAGTGCGTGATGCATTAGGTGAGTTGCCGTATGGTTATTTGCTATTAAAGTTCTTTTGCTTTCGCTAACAACAGCCTTAAATTGAACGGTTGGGTCAGCAGGCAATTCACTTGCAATGTGAACAATTAAGCCATGTTCTTTTTTGGTATCTAGAATAGAGATTTTTTCTCCATTTGCTTCAATGTATCCTGTATCTCCAACTTGTCCGCCGCTTTCTCCATAGAAAGGAGTAATGTTGAATACCAATTGGAATTGATCTTTACCTTTTGCAGAAATTTTACGGTAACGTGTAATTCTCACATCAGTAGAAAGGTAATCGTAACCAACAAATTCTTCTACATCGTCTTTTAAAATCTCAACCCAATCTCCTGTATCTACTGAAGTCGCAGATCTTGAACGATTTTTCTGAGCTTCCATCTCTTCATTAAATTCCTTGCGGTTTACTACCAATTCATTTTCTTTCAAAATCAATTCTGTCAAATCTAATGGGAACCCAAAAGTATCATACAATTCAAAAGCTAGTTTACCAGAAACTACTTTATAATCTTCTGATTTTGTTTTTTTGATGATTTGATCCAAAAGGCGAATACCATTCTCAAGTGTTCGTAGGAAAGAATTTTCTTCTTCCATTACAACTTTTTCGATCAACGTTTGCTGTTTTTTCAATTCAGGGAAATGACCACCCATTACCTCAATTAAAACAGGAATCAAACGATACATGAAAGGCTCTTTAAAGCTTAAGAAAGTATATCCGTAACGTACAGCTCTTCTTAAAATTCGTCTGATTACATAACCAGCTTTATTGTTCGAAGGTAATGTTCCATCGGTAATGGCGAAAGCAATGGTTCTAATATGATCTGAAATCACTCTTAAGGCAATGTCAACTTCTTCATTTTTTCCATATTCAACACCACTCATTTTAGCAAGGCTTTGAATAATTGGTTGGAAAACATCAGTATCGTAATTTGATGTTTTTCCTTGCATAGCCATGCATAAACGCTCAAATCCCATGCCTGTATCAACATGCTGATGAGGTAAAGCTTCTAGTGAACTATCTGCTTTACGGTTGTATTGCATAAATACAAGGTTCCAAATTTCGATTACTTGTGGATGATCTTGATTTACCAAATCGCGACCAGCAACTTGTTTTCTTTCTTCGTCGCTTCGTAAATCAACATGGATTTCAGAACAAGGACCACATGGACCTGTTTCACCCATTTCCCAGAAATTATCTTTCTTATTTCCGTTAATGATTTGTTCTAAAGGAAGGTATTTTTCCCAAAATTTGGCTGCTTCATCATCACGATCTAATTTATCATCTTCGCTTCCTTCGAAAACAGATGCGTATAGTCTATCTTTTGGCAATTTGAATTCCACTGTCAAAAGTTCCCAAGCCCAATTAATTGCATCTTCTTTAAAGTAGTCACCAAATGACCAGTTTCCTAACATTTCAAACATGGTATGGTGATAGGTATCGTGCCCAACTTCTTCTAAATCGTTGTGTTTTCCCGATACGCGTAAGCATTTCTGAGAATTGACAATTCGATTGTATTTAATTGGAGAGTTACCTAAGAAAATATCTTTAAACTGGTTCATACCAGCATTGGTAAACATTAAAGTAGGATCATCTTTAATTACCATTGGTGCAGATGAAACTGGTTTATGTTGCTTAGCGGCAAAGAAATCTAAAAATGCCTGTCTGATTTCGTTAGAATTCATGGGTTAATATATTTTGAATCAATGTGATTTGTGTTCTAGCTTGCAAAGTTAGATTATTTCCTTAATTTTGTTACCTATAGAGAGCAAAAATTTTAGGCTTTTTTTAGTAAATACAACCTATAAAAATTACATGGCGAAGACTAAGTATCAGTTTAACCCAGAGTCTATTAGTTACGAAAAAGTAGAGGCCAACTTTAAGACGAAAATAATAAACGTTCTTAAACACATGGCTTCAAGTTCAGTACTTGCCATTGCAATGGTAGTTGTACTGTTCTATTTTTTTGGCTCTCCAAAAGAAAAAGCATTAGCTAGAGAAAATAAACAATTACTTACCCAGTATACTCGCTTAAATACTGAATTAACTAAGATACAGAATGTTTTGGGTGATTTAGAACAACGAGATGATAACATTTATCGAGTAATTTTTGAGGCTGAACCCATTCATTCTAACATACGAAAAGCAGGATTTGGTGGTGTAAACAGATATGGCTATTTAGAGAATCTTGAAAATTCTGAATTAGTTATTTCTACTGCAAAAAAAATGGACATTGTTGCCAAGTCAATGTATGTTCAGACAAAATCTTACGATGATGTTGAAGAAATGGTGAAGAATAAATTTCAGATGCTTTCTTCTATTCCGGCAATTATGCCACTTGCAATTAAAGATTTTGGTAGAATATCTGCAGGTTTTGGCTGGCGAATTCATCCCATTTATAAAACACGTAAATTTCATGATGGAATGGACTTTACGGGTAATATTGGAACACCAATTTACGCTACTGGCGATGGTATTGTGAAAATGGCAAGAAGCGAAAGAGGATACGGAAAGAGAATCATAATTGATCATGGCTATGGTTATCAAACAATTTATGCTCACCTTAACGGATATAACGTTAAGAGAAGACAAAAAGTAAAACGTGGAGAAGTAATTGGTTTTCTTGGAAATACAGGTAAATCCACTGGGCCTCATTTGCACTACGAGGTGAGAAAGAATAACAAAACATTAGATCCAATTAACTATTATTTTAACGATTTAACAGCCGATGAATATGACAGTATGGTAGC
The DNA here is from genome assembly GCA_016743925.1 of Labilibaculum sp. GTDB lineage: Bacteria > Bacteroidota > Bacteroidia > Bacteroidales > Marinifilaceae > Labilibaculum. Next base: position 1,726 of record JADGFH010000120.1, on the reverse strand, counting down.
ATACGCTGCAAATACTGGTCAAACAATGGATTAGTTCTATCGACATAAAATAGGAGAACATAAAAAAGTGGCACGGAAAATATTATTTCGTGCCATTTTATTTGTTACTTTAGGTAAGCAAACTGTTCAATTTAGTCATCTCTAAAGTATTGAACGAAGAAAATTCACTCTAAATAGCAAGACAGGTGCCTTACAAAGAAAAAAAAATCGAAAAACTATATTATGCCATTGGTGAGGTGGCTGATATGTTTAAGGTAAACACATCTTTGATCCGATTTTGGGAAAAAGAGTTTGACATTATAAAGCCCAAAAAAAATAAGAAAGGGAATCGATTTTTTACACAAATGGATATCGAGAATTTCCACTTGATTTTTCATTTGGTTAAAGAAAGAGGAATGACGCTTAAAGGAGCAAAGTTGAAGCTTAAAGAGAATAAAGAAGATACGGAGAATAATTTTGCAGTTGTAACTCGCTTACAAGAAATAAAAGATCTTCTTCTAGAAATAAAAGAAGAATTATAATCAATTAATTTTATTGAAATTGAAGGTAAAAGATATTGTTTCATTCATAGAGGAAGTGGCTCCTGTATCTTATCAAGAGTCGTATGATAATGCGGGCTTATTGATTGGAAGTTATGGCACGGAAGTAAGTGGTGTTCTTATTTGTTTGGATGTTGTTGAGTTGGTAGTTGAGGAGGCAATCAAAAAAGGTGCAAACCTGATTATTGCTCATCATCCTATTGTTTTTAAAGGCTTAAAACGTTTTAATGGTAATAACTATATAGAGCGAACAGTTATACTAGCCATTCAAAACAACATAGCCATTTACGCTGCTCATACTAATCTTGATTCGGTAAAAGGAGGTGTTAGCGATCGTATTTGTGATTTAATAGGACTGCAAAGCAAGCGGATTCTATCACCTTTGGCTGAAGATTTAAACAAATTGGTAACTTTTGTTCCAATAGAATATGCTCAAAAGGTAAAAGATGCATTGTTTAGTGCTGGCGCGGGTAGTATTGGGAATTACGATTCTTGCAGTTTCTCGAATGAGGGAAAAGGAAGCTTTAGAGCAAATAAAGGAGCAGATCCTTTTGTTGGAGAAATAGGGAAAGTACACCAGGAACAAGAAATCCGAATCGAAACTGTTTTTCCAAAGCATTTAAAAGGTAAAATTCTTGGCGTACTTTTAAAAAATCATCCTTACGAAGAGGTTGCTTTTGATGTGTATCAATTAGAAAATGTGAACCCAAATGTCGGTTTAGGAATGATTGGGGAGTTAAAAGAAGAGGAAAATGCACTTCAATTCTTAAAAAGGATAAAGAAAATTTTCGGATCAGCATGTATAAAACATACTGATTTAATTAAAGATAAAATAAAAACCGTTGCAGTTTGTGGAGGTAGTGGAAGCTCTCTGTTGCGCAAGGCTATAGCCCAAAAGGCTGATGTTTATGTGTCGGGAGATTTTAAATATCACGAATTTTTTGATGCCGAAGGAAAAATAATTATTGCTGATATCGGACATTATGAAAGTGAACAATTTACTAGTGATATTTTTTATGAGATAGTTACAAAAAAAATCCCTAACTTTGCGGTTTATATTTCAGAGATAAATTCGAATCCCATAAATTATTTGTAAAACATATGACTACACAAGATCCAAAGGCTTCAGATTTTAAGGATATTTCAGTAGAAGAAAAATTACGCACTCTCTACGAAATGCAGAGAGT
>JADGFH010000888.1 GCA_016743925.1 Labilibaculum sp. | reverse complement strand
CATATTGAAAAAGCTACTCTAGAAGAAGTGAAAGATTTCTTTTTTCATCATTATGCTCCTAATAATGCAATAATGGTTGTTGCTGGAAATGTAGAGACTGAGCAGGTTAAAACATTATCCGAAAAATGGTTTGAACCAATTGAACGCAGAGAAATTGCAGAAAGAAACCTTCCTGTAGAACCTATTCAGACTGAATTCCGCAGTAAAAAAGTGGAAAGCAATGTTCCTTTTGATGCTATTTATATGGCTTTTCATATGGGGAAAAGAATGGACGATGATTTCTATATTGTTGATTTGGTTTCTGACGTTTTATCCAATGGACAATCGTCAAGAATTTTTCAATCTTTAGTTAAGGAAAAAAATCTATTCTCTTCAATAGATGCCTACCTTACGGGAGATTTTGAGCCCGGCTTATTTCTGATTTCAGGAAAATTGGTTGAAGGTGTAGATATGAAAGTTGCTGAAGATGCCATTTGGGAAGAATTAAACAAAATAGCAAACGAAAAGGTTGATGAATACGAACTTCAAAAGGTAAAAAACAAAGTTGAATCGACTCTTGTTTTTTCTGAAATCAGTTACCTAAACAAGGCAATGAATTTGGCAACCCACGAACTATTAGGTGATGCTAATGACATTAATAAGGAAGTAGAAAAATATCAAAAAGTGACTATTGATGATATTTTAAATAAATCAGCAGAAATCTTTAGAAAAGAGAATTGCTCAACCCTATACTATCACGCTAAAAAATAGGAATGGAAAAGATATATCGAAATATAGCTCCAGAATTCAAAACCATTGATAGCATTGAAATATTGCCATCAAAGAAACATATCTTGAGCAATAACATCCCTGTTCATATTATTGATGGAGGAAGTCAGGAAGTAGTGAAAATTGAATTTGTTTTTGATGCTGGAATCTGGCAACAAGATAAACCACTTGTTGCAACGCTTGCAAACACAATGATGAATGAGGGAACGAATTCTTTAAATGCATCTGAAATAGCTGAGAAATTTGATTTCTTAGGTGCATATATTGGTTTTTCAACTGGCAAACATGATGCAAGTATTAGTTTGTATTCCTTAAAGAAACATCTAGTTGAAACCCTTAAAGTAACGGAAGATCTTATTAAGAATTCTATTTTTCCAGAAAAGGAGTTCAATACCATATTGACCAACAAAAAACAGCAATTTCAAATTGAACATCAGAAAACAAATGTTTTAGCTAAAGAGAAGTTTAACGAACTTATTTACGGTAAAGAACATCCTTATACGAATACCTTTTCGATAAGCGAGTTTGATACTATTTGCATTGAAGACATTAAGAGCTTTTACCAAAAACAGTACACAGCAAGCAATTGTCATATAATTGTTGCTGGTAAAGTTGATGAAGTAGTAATAAATCAAATTGAAGATTTTTTCGGTGCAAACACATGGCCACAAGAAAACAAGTCTGCTCTTTTCAATTATGAACTAAAAGGATCTGAACAAAAATCAGCATTTGTATGTAAAGATGATGCTGTTCAATCAACGATTCGAGTTGGACGAAAATTATTCACTAAAAACCATCCTGATTATATTGGTATGCAGCTGCTTAATTTGATCTTAGGTGGTTATTTTGGTTCTCGATTAATGCAAAACATCAGAGAAGACAAAGGTTACACATATGGAATTAACTCCATAATGATTTCTCATCTTACTGATGGACATTTGACAATCGTAACCGAAGTAGGAGCTGAAGTTTGCAAACCTGCTGTTTCTGAAATATTCAAAGAAATTGCTCGATTAAGGGAAGAATTGGTGTCGGAAGAAGAATTAACGCTAGTTAAAAACTATATATCTGGTGAAATGCTTCGAAATCTGGATAGTCCTTTTGCCTTATCGGATAGCCTAAAAGGAAACTTACCATTCGGCTTAGACAATACCTATTACATTCAGTTCATAAAGGACTTAAAAGCAGTTAAAGCTTCGGAAGTAAAAGAATTAGCTAACAAATACCTACAAATAGAAGATCTATATTTAATTGTTAGTGGACCTAAAGAATGCGAGGAAGCAGTAGTTTTTCCTAAATAAATTCTTTTTTTACTAAACAGGATAAATAAGACGCTAAATGTTGGATAAAAGCCTGTAAATCGTTAAAGATTGCAGGTTTTAATAGAAAAAAGGGCAAATTAGTCTTTAATTAAGCATTAAAAAATTATTAGATTTTGCTACATTTAAGCGACACAACAAACAACACAGAAGAAACGGGTTTTTATGAGTGGAGAGACCGAAAATGATAAAAAAATAATAATTGATGCCTACGAAGAACTCTTAAAGCATTGCAAAAGAAGTCGTGGAGCAGAAAGTAAACAACTTATAGATAAAGCTTTTCATTTTGCATGTGAAGCTCATAAAGGTGTGCGTCGTAAATCAGGGGAGCCATATGTTCTTCATCCTATAGCTGTGGCACAAATTGCTGCAAAAGAAATGGGTTTGGGAA
>JADGFH010000119.1:6334-11340 GCA_016743925.1 Labilibaculum sp. | reverse complement strand
AATAGCTAATTAAAATCTTAGACCCAACTTTTGAAACTGATCCGTAGTTAGTGACCATTTACCATATCATTTATCTCGTAAGCGCAAGCGAATCCCCACTTAGCTAAAACAAAAAACAGCCGAACCCTAAGGTCCGGCTGCTAAATATATTTGTGTAACGATTAAATTACTTAATCATATTAACACTTCGTTTTACGAATTTTGCTAACTCTTCACCTTTCAACATATTGTTGGCAAGCAATGCAAGGTCGATTAATTGTTTTACCAATTGATTGTCCTTACCATATCCTTTTAGCAATTGTTCTTTTTCAGCATTCACTGCTGTAATTTGCTTCTGAACATCAGCCATCTTATCTTTTTCCTCTTGAGGAACTTCTTCTTCTTTCTTGTCCTTTTTCAAAGCATCTAATTGCGCTCTTTCATCGAACAATGGAGTCAGCTTAGCATTAACATCAGTTAAGTTAGCACCCATTTTATCATCCTTATCGGCTAAGATATTTTCGATTAAAGCATGATCAGAGTTAACAACCAGGTTGTAAGAATCTGGCATTTCACCATAGAATCCCATACCAGCATTCATAGCGGCCATATCTTTCATACGACGCATAAACTCAGCTTGCGTAATCATTAATGGCTGAGCATCCTCTCCTAGAGATTCGAAAGTCACGATGTAATTGATTTTCTCAGCAGGTAAGTGTGCATTGAAAACAGGAATCAAATCGTTTCTTTGCTCTTCTGTTAATTTTGAAGTCTTCACTTCATCCTTTTGAATCAATTTGTCAATGATATCAGAATCAACACGAACATATTTAGTTGTAGGTGTTTTTTGCTCCAAATGGTTAATCAAGTGATTATCCAACTGGCTATCCATTACCAAAACATCATATCCTTTAGCTTTTGCAGCCTCAATGTATGTGTATTGAGCATCAGTATCAGTAGCATAAAGCGTAATTAAACTGCTTTCCTTATCGGTCTGATTTTCCTTGATTAATGCTTCGTACTCTTCAATTGTAAAATACTTTCCATCGGTATTTTTAAACAACATGAATTTCTTAGAACGATCGTAAAATTTGTCTTCCGTCAACATTCCGTACTGAACGAACATGCGTAAATCATCCCATTTCTTTTCGAAATCTGCACGATCATTCTTGAAGATATCGTTCATACTATCTGCAACTTTCTTAGAAATATGGCTAGCAATTTTCTTCACATTACCATCACTTTGCAAGTAAGAACGAGATACGTTCAAAGGAATATCCGGAGAATCAAGCACACCATGAAGCATGGTTAAAAATTCAGGAACAATTCCTTCTACCGAATCGGTAACAAATACCTGATTGCAGTACAATTGAATTTTGTTCTTTTGAATTTCAACGCTGTTCTTAATTTTTGGGAAATAAAGTACACCAGTCAAATTAAAAGGATAATCAACATTCAAGTGAATGTGAAACAATGGATCCTCACCTGCAGGATACAACTGACGGTAAAAACTGCTATAATCTTCATCTTTCAAATCAGCTGGCTTCTTTGTCCATGCAGGATTTGTATCGTTAATGATGTTGTCCTCATCCAATACTTCTTCCTTACCATCTTTCCAATCCTTTTTCTTTCCAAAAGCAATTTCGATAGGTAAGAATTTACAGTACTTGTTTAAAAGCTCTTGAATACGACTCTCTTCAAGGAAAGACTCTTCCTCTTCAGAAATATGCATTACGATATCTGTACCACGTCCTGCTTTTTCAACTTTTTCAACTGTATACTCAGGATTTCCTTCACAGCTCCATTTTACAGCCTCAGCACCTTCTTTGTGCGAAAGAGTTACAATATCCACCTTATCGGATACCATAAATGAAGAATAAAAACCCAATCCAAAGTGACCAATAATAGCGTTAGCCTGATCCTTATATTTATCCATGAACTCTTCAGCTCCTGAAAATGCAATTTGATTAATGTACTTCTCGATCTCCTCTTGAGTCATACCAATACCATTATCAGAAATCGTAATGGTTTTAGCCTCTTTATCGATCGCAACGCTAACTTTTAAATCTCCAACTTCACCCTTAAATTCGCCGGTTGCAGCTAAAGTTTTTAATTTTTGAGTTGCATCTACTGCATTGGAAACAATTTCACGCAAAAAGATATCGTGATCTGAATACAAAAACTTCTTAATGATTGGAAACAAATCGTTACTAGTAACACCAATTTTTCCTGTTGACATATGTATATCGTTTTAAAATTTTGAATTACAATTTTTCGGAAGTGCTATAGTCAAAGCTTATGCCAAGAAGGAAATTCTGTCATTAAGACAGAAAAAGCGAAAAAATTGCAGAATACTGTCAGTCATTTTAATAAAAACGTGTAAAAACTTCCCTTTCTCCTTCAATTTTGCTGTTAAATCGAAAAGCTTAACAATAAGCTGACAAATAGTTTGAGTCTAGTTTGCGAATCTCTATTTTTATGTCAGTCAAAATAAAGTGAAAGCATATGCTAGTAAATAAAACGAGCGTGATCTCTATTCAAAATTTAGAGAAAAGCTACAAAAATGGCCGTAGTGCCAATAAAGTACTAAAGGGAATCGATCTTGAAATTAAGCCAGGTCAAATTATAGGTTATATTGGCCCGAATGGAGCTGGTAAATCCACCACCGTGAAAATATTATGCGGCTTGCTTACCGATTTCGAAGGTGATATCAATATTCTAGGAATGGATCTTCGGAATCAATCTACAGATATCAAAAGACGTATTGGATACATCCCAGAAAATGCATCTCTTTACGATACCCTAAGTCCTCGAGAATACCTGCAATTTGTTGGAGAATTGCACGGAATGGAGATGCAAGACATCAACACTAAAATAATAAAGTTGCTGGACTTGTTTGAAATGAAAGCCCATGCAGACGAACGACTAAACTCCTTTTCAAAAGGAATGAGACAGAAAATACTAATCATCTCTGGTCTAATTCACAATCCTGACATCATCTTCATGGACGAACCATTGTCTGGTTTAGATGCGAATTCGGTTATCATTGTAAAGGCGATTCTAACCCAATTGGCAAAAGAAGGCAAAACCATTTTCTACAGCTCACACATTATGGATGTTGTAGAAAAAATATCCGACAGGATTATTCTAATAGATCAAGGAAAAGTGGTTGCCGACGGAAGTTTTGAAGAATTGAATTCTAAAGCCAGTTCTGGCTCTCTGGAATCGCTCTTCACTGAACTTACGGGCACATCGGGGCACAGCAAAAAGGCCGAAGAAATTATTAATGTATTTGAAAACTAAAACTGGGAGCATATGATAGGCTATATCCTACTCCCTTTTAGGGGAATAATTCGTGCCATGGGGGTTGATTTCGATCAGCTTTGCTCGATTTTAAAAATCAAACTTCGAATGGACAACCGCAGAAGTATGTCCATGTCGCAAAAAGGAAAAAATTCAAACAATCAGCTTTGGCTACAATCATTTGTATATGCAATTTTAGGTGGACTTATAGCAGCTAGTCTAATTCGCATTGATAATAGCTTGGTAAGTTATACCATCTTTTTTGCTTTTATCATGGTTATGATTGCCATGCTGATGATATCTGAATTCAGCAATGTATTAATGGACACAAGAGACAACAGCATCTTGATGCCTCGGCCGATTAACAGTCGCACATTGGTATTGGCTAAGATTCTCCACATCGCATTCTATATGCTACACATGAGTCTCTCCTTATCTCTTGTGATGATTATTGTAAGCATCGTAAATCATGGTTTTGTTGCCATGCTTATTTTATTGTCGTTGATTGTTCTTTCGGCTCTTTTCACTCTATTCTTAACCAATATTTTCTATTTAGGGCTAATGAATGTTGTCAACGGACAAAAATTAAAAGATATTCTCGTCTATTTTCAAATAGCAATGGCCATTTTATTTATGGGTGCTTACCAATTAATGCCCCGAATGATGGATCTATATGACCTTGCCAACATTAGCATGTCTATTGAGTGGTATTCCTATTTAATTCCTCCTGTATGGATGAGTGGTAGTTTCGATGCATATGTAAATGGCATTTACGATGGATCTCACCTTCTCTTCTTCTTATTGGCGATATTAATTCCAGTATTGAGTCTGTTTTTTGTGATAAAAGTATTGGCTCCAAAGTTCAATAGCGCTTTGGCTCAATTAGATGTTGCAAGTGATGAGAAGAAAAAGGCAAAAACTGAACGTAAAGAGAAAGGTATATTTATTGATCGATTGAGTAAGCTCTTTAGCAAAACAAGAGAAGAAGCCACCGCCTTCAAAATGGTATGGCTTATGAGTGGGCGGGAACGAAAATTTAAGCAAACGGTCTACCCCGCATTTGGCTATATTTTTATTTTCATTCTCATGTTCATCTTTAAATCGAAAGATGCCTTAAGCATAGAAGGGTTGGCAGCAAGTCAAAAATACCTCTTGTTTATTTACGTTCCTATCTTACTTACTTTTAGTGTAACGCAAAACCTTTGCTACAGCGATCAAGCTAAATCTTCATGGTTTTATCGCGCGTTACCTTTGGCAATTCCTGGAACAATTTTAAGAGGTTCCTTTAAATCGGCAATGGTAAAATATTACCTTCCTGTATTTGTAATTACTTCTTGTTTGTGTTTGTTTATTTGGGGAGTAAACATCTTAGATGATATGGTATACGGAGGATTATCCATCATTTTGATTACCTCACTGATCCAATCATGGCAAAGACCACAATTGCCTTTCACTGCCGAAAGAGACACGCAAGACATAGGTGGGAATTTTGTAAAAGCTATCTTATTGATGCTCTCTGCCGGTTTATTAGCTGGTATTCATTATGGCTTAAGCTTTTTACCCTATAGTATGATTATTGCCATCCCAATAATTTTATTCTTCCTTTATCTCAACTTGAAAAGCTATCGGAAAATTAGCTGGGCTAAGGTTTTGGATTAAAAAATACTAAACCATCTCTTACGAGATGGTTTTTTTTATTTTTATATTCGATAAACCTTGTATAC
>JADGFH010000119.1:0-6324 GCA_016743925.1 Labilibaculum sp. | reverse complement strand
ATACTTGTTTTGTCAGAACTAGCCTTAATCCATGACAAAAACGCCTTGAACCGAAAGCTGTTAAAAAATCATAAAGAACATTAAACCGTTAAATACCCATCTCCTTTTTCTATAGATTCACATTTGACATTACAAATTATATTGTTCTGATAATTTCAAAAACATCAACCGTAAATAATATCGTTTTTAACGAAGTGCATTTTAAACTTGTGCCAGGCAACCAAACTCACGAAAAATGCATTATTACTAGATAGACCTGATAATGATTATCTACAAAAACATCACTACTGTAACAAAATAAAAACAAAATCGTCTCACAATAAAAAGCAACTCAAACTATGACAAGAAGTTTATTGGCACTCTTATTTATTCTGTTTTTAAAGACAGGATTCTCTCAACAGATTACTGGTAAAATTAGCGATAACGACGGCAAAGCCATTCCCTTTGCCAATATCTACATTAAGGAACTCGCTACCGGCACAACATCAAATATCGAAGGTCAATACCAACTAGATCTCCCAAAAGGGGAATGGAATCTTCAATACAGATATTTAGGCTTTAAAACCAAAGAAGTTAAAGTTAGCATGAGTGACAAAGATATGGAAATGAATGTTGCTCTGGCTTCTCAAACTTATCAGTTAAGAGAAGTGAAAGTATTGGCTAGCGGTGAAGATCCAGCCTATTATGTGATGCGAAAGGCAATTGCAATGGGCGATTATTATATCAAACAAGTTAGCGAATACGACAATACGGTCTACCTAAAAGGATCTGGAAAAATTACCAGTGTTCCGCAACTTTTTAAAAAGAAGCTAGCAGAAGAAGGCATTACGAAAGACATGACTTTTGTAACTGAGAACATTTCAAAAATCCACTTTGAACTTCCTGATAAAATTGAGGAGGAAGTAATATCCATTCGTTCGTCTGGTTTAGGCGAGCAAGCTAATCCAATGCAATTTATTACTGCCAACTTATACGATACGAAAGATGATGGATTCATATCTCCCTTGGATAAAACAGCATTTAGTGTATATAAATTTCAGTTGGAATCCATTTTCGAAGATCAGGGTAGAATGATTAACAGAATTAAAGTAACGCCCAAACGAAAAGGGAAAGATTTGTTTCGTGGATTCTTGAATATTTCGGAAAATTTCTGGAACATTCATTCTGCGGATTTAAAACTCACCCTTCCAATGACCGATGTGCATATGCATCAACTGTATGCGCCCGTTAGCGAAAGTGCATGGATGCCAGTAAGCTTCGATTTTGATGTGAAATTTAAAGGTATGGGCTTTGGCATGAACATGATTTATGTTGCTTCCATTAAAGATTATAAAATCAAATTGAATCCTGATTTGGATCATGACTATTTAAAACAACAAGAACTAGCTCAAAAACAAGAAGCTGAAAGTATTAATGAGTTAACCAATCAAGATGATTCAGAAATTCTATCCGTTAAAGAGAAAAAACGGAAGAATGAAATTCAAAATCTTCTGAAAAAGGAAGATATGAATAACTCGGATATGAGAAAGCTTTACCGATTAATGGAGAAAGAAAATCAGGAAAAGCGTAAAGAAAAAATTAAGGAGCCACTGGAAATCAAAATCGAAAAATTGAAAATTGCTAAAGATGCAAAAGACAAAGATTCCCTGTACTGGACTCAAATGAGACCAATTCCCTTATCGGATGATGAGAAAATAAGTTTTACGAAAAAGGATTCGATTGAAATTGTTCGCAGCACGCCAGAGTACAAAGATTCTGTTCGTCAGGCAAATCGTAAATTTAAGTTTAAGCATGTTCTGTTTGGTAAAACTTATCGATACAAGGATGAAAATGCCAGGTTCTCAACTCCAGGAATATTGAATATTGAGAAAATTTCTTTTAACACCGTTCAAGGATTTAACTACACAGCTCCTTTCGAATATCAAAAATGGGATACAATAGGGCATTATTTTAGTTTTAGCCCAAGTGCTACCTATGCCTTTTCCCGAAAACATCTTGATTTTCATGTGAATTCAAGATATCGATACAATGGCTTTAAACGAGCATGGATCGGATTCAAAACAGGTAGCAAGGCTGTCGATTTTAACGAAATAAATGGTATTAATCCAATGCTAAATGATATCTCGAGTTTATATTTCAGAGATAATTACATGAAGCTATACGATAAAAATTATCTGGCAATTTGGCACGAAACTGATATTGTTAATGGTTTGCATTTATCAACTGAATTAGAATATGCTAACAGAAAACAACTCTACAACAACAGTTCTTTTCATTTTTCAGATCCAGATCATGATGGCTACACCTCTAATATCCCAAAGGGAATTGCTCCAGAAATGGCTCGTGACAATAAGGCCTTTACTTTCACAGCAAAATTGGATTACACGCCTCACCACAGATATACTTTAAAAAAAGGCGTTAAACGCATGGTGAACTATCATTCTCAACCAACATTTTCTTTGCTATACAAAAAAGGAATTAAAGATGTTCTCGACTCAGAAACAGACTATTCCTTACTAGAAGCAGCCGTAAAACAAGCATTCAATATTGGCTTTAACGATCGCTTAAACTATAGCGCTAAAGCTGGTAGTTTCCTTTCGAACAAACAATCTTTCTTTGCTGATCATCGACATTTTAACACCAGCAAACCAACCGTAATGCTTGGAAATACTTGGGATACTTTCCGATTATTGAATTACTACGAACAATCAACAACAGAGGATTATTTGGAAGCTCACGTGCAATATACTTCCGATCGCTTTCTATTAAAACGATTGCCTATTTTAAATAATTCATTGGCAATTCAAGAGAAGCTATTTGCTAATTATTTAACTAATGCCGACAAAAAGAACTACTGGGAAGTTGGGTATAGCTTATCGCAAATATTCCTTTTGTTAGATGTTGAAGTTGTTTGGAGTTTTGATGGCAAACATCACAGAGATACGGGAGTGAAATTGAAGTTTAATTTGTAAAAAAAACATACGTAAAATGTGTAAACCTGTTGGAATTTCGTATTCTGACAGGTTTTTCTATTGAAATGAAAATAGTAGTAATAAAACATGCTTAGCATTTTAAGCCATAGAGAGTGATTTGCCGCGTGGAATTCACCAACTCTACTTGTCGAGAACTATTTAAAGCTGTTTTTGCAAAAAGCTGAGTTTCACAGAACACTTTGTCTTGTAAATCGAGAAATATGAGTTTCTCAATAGATTTTTACTTGTATTTTTCTAAAATCCGGGTTTCGCAAAACAATTTACCTTGCAAATCGTGAACGCTGAGTTTCCCAATAGATTTTTCCTTGTTTTTTTCTAAAATCCGAGTTTCGCAAAACAATTTGCCTTGTAAATCGTGAAATCTGAGTTTCAAAGAACACTTTACCTTGCAAATCGAGAAATCTGAGTTTCTCAATAGAATTTTTCTTGTGATTTTCTAAAATCCGAGTTTCGAAGACCATATTCAATTGTTTTATTCCAAAATCTGAGTTTTGTAGAACACTATGTCTTGAAAATCGAGAAATCTAAGTTTCTCAATAGATTTTTACTTGTATTTTTCTAAAATATGGGTTTCGCAAAACAATTTTCATCTCAAATTCGTGAACTCTCATTTTCTTAAGAGCAAGATTAAGAACAGCACAGCGAGAAATAAAATACCTACGGCTATGCACCGAATAATGAATATTCAAATTTAATTGGTTGGAATTATTGATACCCTAACATGGAGTGAGAGCATCAGGTATAAAAAAAAGAGCTTTTACCTATAGCAAAAGCCCTTCCTAATATTTTTACATGCTAAGCATCTTTGAGATACTTAGCATTTCAAAAAAAATTATTTCATTTCCGCATAGTCCCTCACCAATTTAAAAATACCCTCGAACTGAGTGTAAGGTAATTTATCTGATGTATCAGTAGTTTCGTGATAATCGGCATTATCGCCGTGGGTATAGAAGAATACTGCTTTCACACCTTTTTTATGGAATGGTGCATGATCGGAAGAGGAAGATTCACCAGTACCATGCATTTTAAACACATACGCTTTCTTTTTATTAATGGCCTTGAATTTTTCCATTTCGGTAGGAACCATTTTTCCATTGATCACATAAATGGCTTCGGATCCTGTTGCTACCATATCAAAATTAAGCACCATTTTGGTTTTCTCTAATGGAAATAATGGATGCTCAACATAGTGATTCGATCCTAGTAAACCAGCCTCTTCTCCACTAAACAAAGCTAAAACCATTGTGTATCTAGGTTTCTTTTTTAGAGATTTAAAATGCTTTGCAAGATTCATCACCATGGCAACTCCACTAGCATTGTCATTTGCTCCAGGATAAATTTTATCTCCAAAATGACCTAAGTGATCGTAATGTGCTGACAAAACAATACAAGAATCCGATTTTCCGGGAATGTAAGCAATCAAATTCTGAGTTTGATACTTCTCTAAAAATTCACTTTTAATATCGTAGCTTATCTTCTTCACATCAGGAGTAATCACATCCGACTTCAACATGAATGTAGGATAATCAACCGTTTTTGTTCTTGCAGAAAATTTCAGCTTTCCATTTATTAATACAACTCCTTTTGCATCAAACACATTCTTCTTCATCATTGTTTGAGCAAAATTGTAAAGATCTTTATTGTTTAATCCTGTCGAGTCAATGGCTAAAAAAGAATTGGAAAGATCTTTTTTCATAAAACCAGCCAAAGCTCTGGAATTGGTTAAAATATCCTTCGTAATCCAGGTCAATTCCGACTCTCCAACACAAGTTTTTGCATTCGGATTCACGATGTACTCACTTGCTGGTTCTAATTCTTTCCCATCGAGTTTTAAAGTGGTTTTCTCAGGATAGGTGTTTATTGAAATGGTATAAGCCTGATAATAATTTTCGGTAAAACCATTCAAGCCAATCTCTTTCATTTCCTTCGATAAGTAAGCTGCTGCAATGCTATCACCACTATTCACATAGCCACGTCCGTGAAACTCTGGAGAACTCAATTTATTAACCAATTGTTTGGTATAGTTCATATCTTGAGCGCAGATTGTAATCGCCCATAATCCAAGACACAGCAAAAGGCTTATTCGTTTCAACATTTTGTATAATTATTAGGGTTATATTTTTTAATAAAAAAGGAGATGAATTCTCACCTCCTATCTATTTTTAATTGATATGCGGTAAGAAGGAATACCTCTCACCATATTCTAGCATTTGTTTGGTAAAATCTATTGGGTAAGATATTTTCACATCCACAATTTTACCACCTTCCATCTCTGGATGATAATCAGGATTTATAAAACCAGCATAAGCAGCCAAATTCAGCTTCTCGAATCGCTCCTTCACTTCCTTGTGCAATACGGTATCAACTTTTACAGCATAATCTTCAACAAGGGCTTTTCCAGCCACAAAATCACCTTCCGATTTAATTCGCTGTACTTCCTTCAACAAATCACCAAAAAGGACTCTTAATTTCTGATAATCGCTTACAACGAAATAAGTTTTCCCATCCTTTTGTACCTTCTCAACTACCTTATCGGACTCTCCTTTTTCGAATACGCACTTGGCAATTAACTGGCGATTTCTCATGTGAGATTCCTCAATATCTTTGCCCAGTTCAATTCTCGTTAACTGAGTTATTAATCCATTACGGATATAACCATCGTATTCTGCTTTGGCAACATCCAAATTAGGCATCAAAGTCAACTCAACCATTTTTGGATCCATCATATAGTACAAAGCAAAAAGGTCTGCTCTTGCCTCCTCCAAGGTAGAATGGTAATTCTTTAAAGCATCCATTCCAACACCTGTCAACAATTGTCCAGAACCATGCCCAAGACATTCGTGTAAATCGGTATGTAAGTTTCCGCCCAAATATCCATGTTCTTTCGCTCTTGCTACCTCTTCTTTACTAAAAGCAAATTCTTCTACCATACCGCCTTTTAAAGAAGACTGATGATAGGCATTCGTAATGTTATCAATCGTTACTGATTTACTTCCATGTTCTTTACGAATCCACTCTGCATTCGGCAAATTCACGCCAATTGGCGTTGCTGGATGACAATCACCACCCAACATTGCAACCGTAATAACCTTAGCACTAACTCCTTTCACCTCATCCTTTTTGAATCGTTCATCAACAGGAGAATGATCTTCGAACCATTGTGCATTGTCAGAGATAATCACAGCTCTTTTGGTAGCTTCAATATCTTTAAAGTTCACTATTGACTCCCAACTAGCTTTAACGGCTAAGGCATCTCCATAAACTTCAATAAATCCATTTACCACATCAATGTGAGCATCTAAATCTTTCACCCACAATATTGAATATTCAT
>JADGFH010000887.1 GCA_016743925.1 Labilibaculum sp. | reverse complement strand
ACGTCATTTCCACATGAAATGAAAATTAGAAATAGGATGATTGAATATATTTGCTTCATTTTTTAATATGTATGTACAGGGAGATAGTTTACAGTTGTACAAGTCACATGGTTTACACTATGTGGTCTGTTAACCGAATACTTTTTTCTCTATATTTCAACAGTTTATTGTTTATGTAGCCTAAAAATACATTACGATAAAAGACTTTCCAAACGCCATTACCTAATTCTTGTATTCCAACATATTTTCCTGCTAATGCTCTTGCCATATATATCCAATAGTAGGCCTTCCATCTAATAGCCCCATTTTTAGTCACATACTGAAGCTTAATATCATCTGCATAATGGAATTCCTCTATTTTATTAGGGAATGGTCTTCTTGATCTTACATGCACTCTTGCTGGCGTTTTCATATCTAAAGCCTCATGTGGCCTTATCGTATTATATTCATTTAAAAAGTGATTCATGCTTCTCTGTTGGCCTGTGAGATTGTGGGCTGGGGGCATAGCACATTTAGCTTTAAGATCACGATGCATCCTTTCATGTCTACCATTTTGCTCTGGATGAGCCGGATCTGAGAACACTGGCATTATACCCAAATCGATAAACCAATATGATAATTGGGTAAACCTTTTAATAGCTCTTATTGAACCAAAAGGAGATCCATTGTCAGTGTGGATCTGATGCGGCATTCCAAACTCTTTAAACACTCTTGTAAACTCTTTTCTAACAGTCTTATAATTCTCTGAATACATGCCTTTAGAGCTGAATACAAAACGGCTAAAAGAGTCCGCTATCGTTAATGGATGACAGTATTTTTTATTTCCCATTTTGAATTTGCCTTTAAAGTCAGCGCTCCACACTTCATTGCACTCAATTGGATTAAATATTGGATACACAGGCTTTACCCTTTTAACGCGTTTGCGCGGCTCTATAAGTCCATTTCTACCTAGGATATTGTTGATTGTTGTGACAGAAGGAATCACCTCTTCTGCGAACTGTAACTTAAGAAGTGTAGCAAATTTTCTTGCTCCCCAGTTCTTGTGTTTCTTTCGTAAACCAATTATAGCATCTTCTATTTTAACAGGAGTTCTATTAGGCTGACTAAATGGAGCTCTTGAACTTTCAACAATACCCGCAGGGCCAAATTCTTTATACTTATTGACGATATTATAGCCTGCAGTTCTTGATATGCCATAGGCTATACACAGGGCGGCAAAGGAATAATTATTTGACTCCCATAAGGTTATAAATTCACTTTTTTGGTCCATAGCTGATGTGTTTTTCCAAGGCATAGCAATTTGTTTTGGTTATGCCTTAATTTAACATTTAAGTGTCAACTATGTGCCTTGACCGTACCATATTACTGGTAACGGTATTGCTAAGTTGCGTGGGCGATTTAAAAGAAATAACCTTTCAAACCGCGCGGAAGCAAGCCGATTAAATTTGTTTATATTTTTAAGCAAACCAATTTAGTTGGCTTGCTGGAGTTTATTAATTGAACTAAACTTTCGAACCACACATCGCCGCCCATGAAATTTAGCTTTTGTTATGCCCTAGCTTTAATCATTTTCTTCTAACTCAAATAATTCATTTACATTTTTCCCAAAGACTTCTGATAATTTCAGTGCAAGTATTGTTGATGGAACATACCTATTTTTTTCAATAGAATTTATTGTTTGTCGAGAGACTCCAATTTTTTTTGCTAGAGCTTCTTGTGTTAAATCCTTAATAGCTCTTTGTATTTTAAGTACATTCTTCACTACCTGTTTTTTTTCATTATAAACATCATCAAAAAATAAAAGAAAAACATACTCATTAGAAGTTCTGTCACTCCTTTATCAGACAAGAAACTTCCATCAAAAAGTAAGTTAATAAATGGTTCTACTATTACAATTACTACTCCATAAATAAATGAAGCTGCAAAGGCTTTTAGTCTAATTTTCAATGTTAATTCATCTTCAATTTTATTTCTAGTCAGAGCTAGTAATAATAAGGATATTAAAAAACCACTTTTAGAAATTATCTTAATAAGTTCCTTATCAAACGTTAAAGTTTTTGAAATAGATAATACCATGAATAAAATACTAGCTATTATGATTCCTAATGCAATTTTCTTAAAATATACTGGCAATAGCTGTAAGTCTTTTTGAATTTTGTTCATTATTTTTTTAATTAATTAAACGTAAAGTAGATTGTTCCGCATGTCAAATATACTTTACACACAAATTACTTCCAAATTTAATTCTCTTTTTAATTTAAATTATTCAATATGTGGTAGTGTTTCTCAGCTTGGGCATAACGGCAGTTTGTCTAAAAACTAACTAAACTGCTAAGTTAAGATTTAAATATAGCTGTTTTAAGGATACATAAAAAATGACAGACTATTTATTAATTAATTAATAGAATTAAAGTTCTTATTTGTATCGATTTAGTGTCTGATAACCCAAATAAATAAAACACACAGGATAATTGCTGCATTG
>JADGFH010000118.1 GCA_016743925.1 Labilibaculum sp. | reverse complement strand
CTAGTACGCTTGCTGCAATAATAATTTGCTTTCTAAATTTTAATATCTGATCAATTTTTTTCATCAGGTTAATTTTATTTGTCATATAATTTATTGTTTGAATTTTGTATTTACTACAAATGCTTGATAAAGCTAGTTTGTTTAAGCGATTTTAATATTCTTAAATCAGAGCACCACTCCCTAACAGGAAGTGGCGCTTGGCTTTGGTACATCTGATCATCAATTTGTGAATAGAAAATTCCATTCCAAAACCATAGTGAACACTGTGGTTGCAGTGGTAGTAGTAGTGATTATTTAAATTATTGTTCTATTGCCTCTTCTTCTTTGGCATTGCGTGTTTTGCGAGCTTTAATTACCGCCATAAATTCTGCAATAACCTCGTTTATTTTTCGACCGATTTGCTTGTACTCCTCGTTTGGAGCCAACTGATAATTCAGTTCTAAAAATTGGAAAAGAAATTCACAAGCTTTTCGCACCTCTAAACATGCATCATCGGTTTTTATTTCGCTAGTGCTGGCCTTCGCGTCTATTCTGGCTTTTTCGGCCACTTCGAATTCCGTTTGTGCTTGTTTTAACTCTGCTACCCAATCGTCGAGCAGCAACAAGCTAATAGCAGCTTTTAACTCCGGATTGTTCTCAATATCGGTAAGTAAATTGCTCAGGCGAGCGGTTTCCGACGAATAGGTTTCCCGATGCAAATTTACACCATAAACACCTATGGTATTCAACAACAAAATTGCCGCCAAACGCCATTCTGGATTCAAGCGCTTGATGCAGGCTCGCAAATAATTGCGAATGGCCATAAATCCATCGTCGCGGCGGATATCCTTGTTTACAACATCGGTAGTTAAAGCAGCTGTGCTCTTCTTTACCATTGCCTCATCGAGCATACCTACCGCAGGAGGTAATTTATCGTAGGGCGCTTTAAGGTTTAAAGTTTCTAGATCGTATCCGGTAAATACGCCAATAATGCGTTTCCCGAAAGTAAAATACTCATCCCTTAAAAGGGAATGAAATGACATGTTTTCAATCATGATTGAATCGTTTTTGAATTAATAATAAACCACTTGATGTTTCATCCTGATCGATTTCATTTGGATCTATCGATTTTCAAGCAGCAGTTTGTTCAATTCTATTCTCGTCCCGACTAATCCATCTGTTCATTTGGGCATTTCCAACTTGTTTTAAGCCCACTTAAACGTAATTCAATGCCCTGCAAGTTGTTTGAAGCTCAGTTACGCTTCAGAAAAACTCCATCAACTTGCAGGAGGTAAATTCAGCCTTCCCTTTTGTTCCTGCAAGTTGCAGGGCTCCAATTCAAGCTTAACTTTCCATTTTTCAATTCTGAAATGCCCTTAGGCAAGCTTTACTTTGCTTCCAACAACTTGTTTCAGTCCAAGCAAAGCTTCCATTCCTATTTTTCATTTCTAAAATCTATTCTATAAATTTTGGGTAAGGATCAAGCAAAATGGCAACAAACAAATCTTTATCTTCTAAATAAAATCACCAAATTGCTTGAATTCCTCCATCAATTCCTATTTAAGAAACGACTACTTCAGCATGTTTTTCAAATTTTGTCTCGTACCATTTTTCTGGTGTATTCAATGGATTGATAAACGATACTGAATAATTAATTACGAAGTTGATGATTCCAAAAAAAGCTACCAGGAATCCGACAAAAAAGGCAACCATTACAATCACTAAAATTAGCATCACAGCTGATGTTCCTTCCGATTCGTGATCTCTTTTCCAAGGACCTCCATTTACACTTACATATTCTTTAATAGAGAAACCTGCAAATAAGGCAGCCATTACACCTCCTATAAATCCCAGCTTTTTCGTCTTAAAATTGTCTAGTCTCTTTTCCAAAGCATACCTTGCTGTTCTGCTCGAGAGGTAATAAAAAGTAATTCCAACAATATGAATTAAAGTAAAGCTCGAAAGCAGCATACTAATATCCATAAAACCCATAAACACCAATATTCCCACGGCACAACCCAATATCCAGTTCGAACCGGTATATTCTCTTTTTGTTCTGTCGAAATATACGCTCGAAAATTCTTCAACTCTAGCTTGTAAAATCGGATCAGTTGGACAAAGTCTTGTGTAGATATAATTTAATCCATGACGCATAAACCTTGCTTGCGATCCTTTTGTTATGCTGACCACATCATTACCGTCATCATCGGTAAAGGCGGTTAGTTTTTCCTCAATTGTCACAAGAATGTATTCAGCTCGGTCGTTTCGTTCGTCTTCCGATAAATCCTCCAAAATTTTTATCTTATCTGGATTTACATCACCTAGCATTTTCTCCTGATAATTGGTATAAACAACCAATGGAAACAATACAAAAACACCTAATAAATAACTACCTGCAAAAATAATTTGCATCCAGTCAATTCCTTTTTCCGGAACAGCTTTATCAATTGGTTGTACTTGTTCAATTGGTTGTGCTTGTTCAATATTTGTTTTTTCGGCTTGCTCTTCGGTTTGAATAAAAGCATTTGCCTGAGCTGAATAGGTTCCGCAAAGAATCATAAACAGTACAACTAAGATTAAATTTTTCATGGTTTGGGGTTTTGTTTGGTTAAAATGAATTTGTTTGAATTACTTCATGTTTGAATCGTATTAATTGTAGAAGAGAGTTCGTTTTTAATGCCATTGTGGTAGTAAAAGCTCCAGCCGTAAACCAGAGCTATCAACTTGTAAACATTATCCTACCATCGCATCAACTTGTACTTTTGCCTTACGGTTTTCCAATTCTTTTGCTACAGATGTAGAAACACATTTTTTGTTTACCGGATTTAAATAAGTACCCAAAGATTTAGACAGAACCAAAGCAACTGGGATTCCAATTATGGAGATAAACAAACCGACAATTTGGAATAAAGTGATCACGGTAAGGAATAAACCAAACGGGAAATACAATATTCTTATGATTAAGCCAAATGCTTCCCACGCTTTATTGGGTTCGGTATTTAACTCTTTATTGTCTATCATAGAACTAGAAAAAGGCGACAAAAGAAATTTTGACAACTGAATTAAACCCAATCCGATGGGTGCGCCAATTACTGTGATTACAAGCAATCCTCCCAACAAGAATGTGAAAAAAGCCGATACAAATCCAAAGAATGGAAAATGCCAAATAATGTTTCCTAAAAATCTCATAGCTTACTATTTAAATCCTACTCGTAAGGCTTTTCGGTAGCGCCTCGTTTTTTTATATGGTATCTGAACTCCATTTTCTTTTTAGATCATATTTAAATTTACTTAAGTAGTCTTTTTATTAATTGCTTAGCATATCGATCCCCATCATCACCAAGGCCTTCAAAATCTCATACAATTCGATGATATGATCTGCACTCATTTTTACAAAGCTTACAAGCATGGGCATGCGACCGATTACAAATGAGATCAACAGACCAAATATTAAGATCTGGAAAAACAGTATAATCAAATACGACCAGGTGACTCCGAAAACCTGAAAATCGGGTTGATGACGATGTGCCTGACGCATTCCAATTGATAAAGAGAAACCCAGTGACGCGCCCAATAAGCCAAAATAAACTTCGGCTCCCGAGCTTGCCAAAATGAAATATATTGGGAAAATAAATACCGTGATTAGTGGGAAAAAATAGGGCGATAACACCGACATTATATTGTGTTTTCCCTGAAACATAAACACGCCGCCCATATTGGCCTCAACATTTAAACCTACTGGTTTGTTAAAGGTTAAAACGCCGAGTGTATTGTGTGTTAATTCATGAGATAATATCGCCAAATACCCATGTGCTTTCACAAAAACACTTGTCAATAAAAATCCACCTCCTAAGGCTAAGAGGAAAATTTTCTGATACAAATCGGCGAATGAGATCATCTGCACAGTGGCAATCAATTCGCGCCCAAATGCATAAATTAACAGGGGTATAAGTAGCTTAAATAATTTCGTAATCATGAGTTAGAGTTCTAAATTATTAGTGATGAATTATAAATGATAGATTGAGTTAAAACAGTAAATTCATAACTCATCATTTATAATTCATAATTAGCAGTCTATCCAAAAAATCGTTCTGGGTTGACTCGCTTTTTGTTCTTTATGATTTCGTAATGCAAATGCGCTCCTGTCGATCGACCTGTGCTACCCACCTTGCCAATTACATCACCCTTCTTAATCTTTTGTCCTTTTTTCACACTCACTTTTGACAGATGACCGTAAACCGTTTCGTAGCCATTGCCATGTTTCACCTTAATGTAATTGCCATAACCGCCATTCCAGCCCGATTTTACAACCACTCCATCGGCAGGAATATATATCTCGGTTCCTTTAGGGCAAGCCATATCTACACCTCCATGAAAACGCCAACGAAACAAAGTTGGGTGAAATCTGTTCCCGAATTTTGAACTCATTCGATACTTGGCTAAAATGGGTTTCGATGAAGGAATACTTCGTTTTTCAATCTCGATTAAACTGATTTTGTGTGCATCTAAATTTGTGGCAGTTTTAGCTGCTGTATTGGTACTCGGATTCCCCATTTTAACTGCTTGCTGTTCTGCTACAACAGGTTTTATTTTTTCTTTGGAAACATTACTTACCGGATTGGACATTTTTTGAGCTTTCTCTACAACCTGATCTGCCTTTCCTTTTTGCTTTGTTTCCGTTATTGGCTCTGCTTTTATTTCTGGAGATTTCATCGGTTCTGCTGCCGGTAAATCCTGAATTGAAATTTTTTCAACTTTACGTTTGATTTGCTCCATTTCATCATCCAAGCTTGCACTTAAATTCACATATTTAGGCACCGATGGCTTGGCAATTAAATCCTTATCTTTTTCCTCTACACGTTCCGATACAGGTGTTTCAACATCAGCACCTAGTATTTCCCTATTCCAATCTTGTTCGTTCTTTTTAAAGGCTTCGAATTGTCGTTTGTACTCTTCTTTAAACTGTTGAAATTTTGCTTTTTCTTTTTTCTTAAATTCTTCGAATGAACCTACCTCCTGCGCCTTAATTTGAATGGAACAAAAGCTTAAAATGGTTAGCCAAAAGCCGGTAAGTAAAATAATTTTCTTCATGATAGTAAGGATTTTATAACTTAAAATGTGGTTTTCATATACAATCTGTTTCCTTCTACTTTTAGATTTGAAATGCGAAAATGCATTTGCTGATAATCAACCACCCTAAACATATTTTTGAACATCTCATTGTACTTATCTCCTAACGATTTCACGTTTCCTCCATCCTTGATCATTAGCATTAAGTTGTTCAAAATCACATCTAAATAGGCATTCCAAAACGAGTAATTTAAGGATGCCTCAACAAATCCATTTTGATAATGAATGGTGTCCTGAGCCTGGAAAGCTTGATATCGAAACCTACCACTTGGAAATTTAATTTCGAACTGATTGATTTTGGAAACAATATTTTTTCCCGACTTGGTATTGTATGAGCAATAATTAAGTTTTTTAATTGGATACTGATCTGAATTCTGAATGTGAAACTTTATAAAATTATAGCTATCCTCCCCTTTCCCTTTGGTCTCGTTTAGCAATAAATCTGCTGTAATCTTAATCGTGTTTGTCGTATCTCTTAAAGAATCCGTTGTGTTGAAATTTGGTCTTTTTATCAACACAAAAACCTCATCGAATGGCGATGTATAAGTCTTTAATATTTCAACTGATTTTAAATCGATATTGGCTACTGAAATGATATTGGTTAAACTTACAAATTTGGTAGTTGCATATCTTCCACCAGTATCGCATACATAATTGTCAACAATCGATCGGAAAGCCAATTCCTCTTGCATACTTGCAAGGGCCACTGCTCTAATCTTGGCTTGTTCAATAGCTAAATCCGTATCAAGATATGGATCGGAAATTCCTATACAAGATTCATTATTCAATGCCTGTTCTCTTAGCCAATCCGGAAAACTCCGATGTTTTGATGACAGAACATCAACTAAAGCATCTTTTACCAAAAGACAAGAGTCTATCTCCTGTCCTCTGGCCAAAGAACCTGTTAAAGTAATTAGAATCGATATCAACAATAATTTGATAGGCATATCATTAATGGGATAAAAAGGATTACGAATTTCCTTTTGCCATTTCTTCTTTAAATTCCTTTTTAAACTTCTCGTATTCGAAATCAATCTTCAATTTGTCGTCACTACTAATTCTGTCTTGCATACTTTTAATGATTTCCTCACCTCCAAGCTCCATAGCAACATAGCAATGAAATTTACCATCTTTGGTTTTACGCATTTTTTCGCAAATAACACGAGTTCCACTCACAACCTGATTTACAACAATTCTTGGAAGATCTTGAAAGCGTTGCTTTGCTTCCTGATTTCCATTGAAATCGTGCTGCGAAGAATAGTTGTCCGTTACAATCTCTACTTTTGCCTGAATATCAGATGCCAATCCAGCTCTAGCATCGGCATAAGCTATTTTCTTAGCAATACTCATATTAGAACTTAAACCATCTGCGGATGCTCTAAAATATTCTGCATTGGTAAAAAATTCTTTTCCCGAACAAGGAACATCAAAATCTACCTCATCTGGTTGTTGTACTTGTGCTACTTGTTTTGGTGCCGAACATGCGAACATTGCACCCATCATTACTACTGCTGCAAATTGATAAAAACGTTTTTTCATTATTCGTAAATTTTAAAAGATTTAATTTTGTATTTATTGATTTTCTTACTGCTGCTGCTGATAAAGCTGCTGAATTTCTTCATCACGCAATTTTCGATTGTATATCCTCAAATTGTCAATCTCTCCTGTGAAATATCTTTTCGATCCGGGATCGTAACCAATATAAGCCCCTTCACCTTTTTGTATTTTATTATTCAAACGGGTGTTTTCAACCAAAACCATTTGTCCATCAACAAACAATCGGGAACGCGATCCTTTTTGTAAAACTTCAACGGTTAAGGTTAGCATGTGCCATTGAGCATCCAGTAGCATTTTATCCGTATCGAAACTAAAGCTATCGTAACGACCGTAATTATTTTTCTGATAGAATAGCTGATTTTGAATGGTTGTTCCTAAAATGGTAGGTCCGGATCCTTTTCGACCCAATACTGCTCCTCCCGAACTTGTTTTTACCCATGTACTAATAGAATAGGCAGTCCACTGCTGAATGGGATGTTCGGGAATACTTAGGTAAGAATTGCCACTAAACTGAGCTGATTTTCCTTCTCCTGTTAATGTACTCGACACACATAAAGGTGTGTTTTCGCCCTCTACCAAAGCATTGTAATTGCTTATTCCCGTACTGTTTTTGCCTGTGCCATCGTTAAATGTATAGTAAGCCAACAAACCCGAAGTAATAATCGTTTTTGGAGTTTGAGCACTTGCAGTTTGACTTCTGGTAGGTTCCGAATTTTGAAAATTTGGAACAACTACCGACTTGTCAATGGTCATTTGCAGTTTCTTTAATTCTTGAATTAATTTTCGCTGCATTTTTTTCAGGATACTTCTACTTGCCGACATGCGAGCAGTTTTCTCGGAAGTACTTTCGGGAGCTAATGTTATTAAGTCGTTCACGCTATAACTAAAAACCGTTTCTTTGCTATAACGATTGGTAATCTGCACACTTAAGGAAGAGAAATACTCTTGCATGTTGTACATTTCTCCATTCACTTTTCCGCCTCTTTTGAAATTCTCATCCAATTCTACCACCACATCAGCGAGTGATTCGCTAGGCACAAAATTGAAATAGTTGTTACTCAAAATTCTTTTTACCGATTTCACTAGAGCAGAACTCTCATCCTGATTGTGTTTTAAATAAGCTTTAAGGCTTGCATTTTCGAGATTAATGCTTATTTGTGTTTCTGGTAAGGACTTTAATTGATTTAATATACCATGCAAGAGCTTGTTTTTTTCATCGGAACAAAGTTTTTTCAAATCTGGTTTTACGAGTATCAATTGTTGCTTTCGCTTGCTACTGACATTTAGTATTTGCAAACGAGCAACTCCTGATTCGTTGGTAATTAAACCATTGTTAACTTCTCCTGACCCTGAAATAAATTCGGCATGTAATGGCAAATTGGCAAGTCCTTGCATTCCCCTGCTAACTCTAATCTGAATTTGATCTTTTACCGCCTGAAAGGCTTGCCCTTTAACCGACGACAGATCAGCTTTGATTTGAACGCCTGTAAATACATTGCTTAAACCAGCATACAATTCATTACCCAAATAAATGGTTTGTCCATTTTTCTGATATGGCAAATTCTTATTTAAATCAGCCTGTATCAGCTTCAATCCTTCCAGATAATTGAAAATAGATACGGAAACTTCTCCTGAATTTCTTCTAGCATTTCCCTTTTGAAGGTAATCGTATGCCTTATCTTGTATGTTTTCAATTCGGATACGCTCCTTCTCCTGATAATCGTATTTATTCAACTGATAGTAAACCCAGTATTCGGCATCACCTTCCCAAGATTCTACCAATTGGTAATCTTCAATTGTACGCTTAGCTTCAATTTTAATATTCTCCTGAAAATAAGAGGATATATTCCCATTATCATCCAAAGAATTTAAAAGAGAATTGCTGGCTACTTTCACTTCAATTTCCGATATCAAATCACTTAATGCCTTTTGTTTGGCAATCTTCATGTAATCGGTTTCCGATTTAGAAGCAGATCCAATTCCAGTATAATACATGGTATTTATTGGTCGACTTGTAATCCATTGCGGTCGGTTTTGTGCTTTTGCCTTAACAGATCCCAACAATATCAGGCACAAAGCCAGAGAAATACATTTCCCCGGCCACGCACATTTTATATTTAACACTTGAAAACTCAACATTGTTATTTGTTTTATGTGTTTACGCTTATTCTAGTATGGTAATGTAAATGGTATTGCCATCTACTCGTTTTTTGCAAGCAATACCTATGTCACTTCTCAAAAAATCCCACAGATTAAAAGCAAAGTCGTTCACACTGTATGTGTTTCCATTTTCATCTTTACTAGGCACCTGAATTTGATCGAAAATAACAGCTTCGGCTACTGATCCCTGAACATGATAACGTCCCTTATGCGCATTCTTTTTAACCCAAAGACGCAATACATCAGAAAGTGGAAGCTGATCGTTACCCAATTCGCTATCCATGTCTGTTATCGCATCATTGGCAATGGAAACATTCAAAACAATGGTATTCCCATTACTCACTTTCTTCTGAAAATTTGTGGATACTTGATCCAAAAAGTCGTCCATTATGGTTTTAATAGCCATAACACTTAATTGATCTATTGCACTCGTTCTGAATCGAGCAGACCAATTTTGTTTGTTGGCCAAAACATTACCCGTAGAAGTCTCATAAGCTTTTAGAATTAAGGCAATACGGTTGCCATTGCTCGCAAAATCTTTCTTCAAATCAACAGTCACATAAACATCAGAACCAGAATTCCTCAACATTTGCTTATCAATGGTTTGAGCATCATTCATTTCAAAATTGGCTGAACGCAATGCTGCATTCAACTTGGCTTCCAAATCAATTGTGCTAACTCCTTTTTTATTAAAGCTCTCCTGTACTTTTGCAACGGCAATACGTCTGTCGAAATCATTTTGAAGAATATCTTTATACGATTTCCCCTCCGATTTATAGGGCACAACCATAATTGTTGGCAATTGAATTTCCTTTTCAACATCACTTGTTACCTGACCAAAGGAAGGAGAAATGTTGTAAGCTTTCATATCTCGCTTTAATGCGGCGATATAAATTGCAACATGAACTGTCGATTTAAATATTCTTGCTTCTCTATCAGGTCCAGAAACAGACCTACTTGACTTTACAAACATATTGTAACGTCCTTCTAATAACATCTTATTAAAATAGTCCTTGTTTTCAGTTCTACTTTTTAGATCTACTAAAGGCTTAGCATTGTTATAGCCTTCAATTCCAATGTTGAATAAAATTCTAAAGGCAGTTTTCTTAGCTTCCTCTTCTGTTTTATTTTTTTTATTATGCCATCCAATTGCACTCAACACAAGAAGATTTTCAGATTTACTAATTAGAGTAACATCGCCAGTTTGGTAATTCTGGCTAATACCTGAAGTAAGAACCAAAAAAATTAAAAGAATTGATATAAGATATTTCATAACCCAAGTTTTCTTAAATAAGAATCACATAAAACTGACTACATATTATTCAAACGATCTTTCAACGAAATTTTAGGTTTGAAGATGATCTTCATTTTTTTACCCTCATTAAAAGCTGTTAAAATTTTAGCTCCTCCACCAGACACTTTACATTGTGAAAAATTAACTCCTTCCACTTTAGTAACTTTTAGTTTTCCAAGCTCAATTAATCTCGATTTTGTCCCTATTTTTTGTTCTTCGTTCACAATAAAAATATCATTCTTCTTAACCCCCACACCCGAGCCTGCTTCAACTAAAACTTTAGATGCCTGTTTGTTCGATTTTTCTAAAATTTGTACAATATGAACTTCTAGTTTAAATGTTTCACCAATAAACTTTTTAATTTTCATCCCACTGGTTTTCGTAGCTTTTGCCAAAGCAGCAGACTTTGTATCACAAGGAATAGTTGTTCGAGCTGTAATCGTTGTAACACCTTTTGATGTTCCATCTATTACGCTAACTACCTTTAAAGTAATTGTTATATTCGCATCATAACTAATTCCTCCATCCTCACCTTTGATCGTCTTAATTGCATAATTTGAGACTGTTCCATTCACTATATAATCTGCTCCAACCTCAGTACATATTGACAATCTCTCGGAATTTGTTTGATTCATTCCTCCATCTCCAGATTGACGAAATTTTTCTTTTTCAATTGATGACACTGCATTTAAATCAATCACCTTATGCATCCCTTTATTTGTAAAAGCTCGAATTGTAATATCTCTTACATTATTCGTTATTGCTTTAGAATTTTGATACTCACAACTAAATTCATCAATTAATACGGCTTCCTTTTCTTGCGCAAACAAAATGCTCGTCATCATCAATAGAGTTAAGAAAACAGATAGTTTTTTCATTATTTTCATTATTTATTTTAACAGCATGAATTAGAATAATGTTCTAATATTTCTAAGTTTTTTAAACAAAGGTTTTCACTATTTAGAATTAATGAAGAACCTTTTTATTATTAACTTACAAACAGTTTCACTTTAAAATTCTATCTTCACCTTACTTCACAAATCATAAATTAAACAAATTAGAATCAAACTATAACAAACATAAATAACCTACCTTTCGAACTTCTTTATTTAATGACTGAAGAATACAATTGAGAAGTCTCAATTTGTTTTATGATTAATAAATAAGTTCAACACACTTTAAGTACTTTTATTTACCTTTACATCTTTAAAAATTTAATAATTGCAAATGACTACAATAGACC
>JADGFH010000886.1 GCA_016743925.1 Labilibaculum sp. | reverse complement strand
GCGTATAATTAATCGATACAAACTCATATTAAAAATATTTTATGCAAAGATAAAAGGATTATTAAAATAAAAAGAGTTTTTAGTCTTTATTTAGAATTGTATATATTCATTATTGCAAAATAAATACAATTTATTTATACGTCACTAATTTTTAATATCCTATTAGAAAACTTATCAACATAAGTTTTTATTTTGTGCTTATTTTATTAATTTCGTAATCCCATTTAAAAATGAGGTGAAAATTTGATAAAATGATTAAAAATAAGTTTGAAAGTTGGATGAAGGTTTCATCAGGTAAATTTTTTGAAATTTATAAAGACGGACCAACAGTTATTAAAATGCGTGTCTTGCACATATTTTTTCGTGTTGTACTTGCTTTTATTGCAATTGTTTCAATCATTCTATTATTGAGTGCTTATTTTGTTAATATTGGTCAGCTTGTTGGTGATACGCTTGGGTTAACAACACTTCAAAAAATAGCATCAGAGGATCCTTTGTTTTTTGGATCGGTTTTACTGTTAGCTATGGTTCTGTCTATATCAAGTTTATGGTTGATGAAAATGATTCGAATTAGAAATAAGCATATATCAGAATTTTATTACTTTTGGGATAAGCATATAGAAAATGGCAAAAAATTGCTAGAGGAAAATTAAGATTTTAGAAGCATTGGGTTCTTAATTAGCAGGTAAGATTTTTAGTTCTCATTTTATTAGATTACAAATAGGTTAAAAAAGCTATGGATAAATTAAAAGAAATATATTTAAACCAATTTCAGTTAAATATTCTTTTAGATGAAGAAGAGAAAGAAGCCTATCGCTTTATAGTGCAGGAAGGAACTTACTGTGTGCATTGTAAGGATGTGTGCTGTGAAGGAGTTGAGGTAAGAGAAAACATTCTTAATGATATGAATGATATTCTGATTAAAGGAGTTTGTAAAAAGTGTGAAGGATATGTTAGCCGATTTATTGAATATGGAGAGTTTGAAGATTTCGTAGAAAGAGCAAATTCTTTTAGGGAGGCAATAGGAGAGTAGTTAAAAAAATTGTGAATATATATTTTAGACCTGATAGGATTAAACCTGTCAGGTCTTTTTTTTGCTTAATAGATAATAATATATATTTGCACCTTCAGAAAAATATAGAAATGATAGATACTTTAGAGCAGGGATTCTTTGGAATTGGAATACAGAATGGAAAAACGCCTGAAAATTTAGGTGTTTTGTGGAGATCGGCGCAAAATATGGGTGCGAGTTTTATATTTACGGTAGGAAGACGTTACGCAAAGCAAGCTTGTGACACTCATAAAGCGACTGGAGCAATGCCCTATTTTCATTATGAAAATTTCGATGACTTTTATGCTCATTTGCCTAAAGGTGCAGTTGTTGTAGGAGTAGAGTTAGATGAGAATGCCATTGAATTAGAGAAATTTGAACATCCTCGTCGTTGCGTCTATTTATTGGGGGCAGAAGATAATGGTTTAACCAAAAATGCTATTGCAAAATCACATCACCTAGTGAAATTTGATACTCGTTTAAGTGTAAATGTTTCAGTTGCAGGAAGCATTATCATGTACGATCGAAACTTGAAAATGAAGTTCTTTAGGTAAAATCGATGCCTTGTTTTCTTTTTTAAGAGCTTCCCATCGATATTGAATACGAAGCTCTTGGACTACATCATTAATTAGTTTGTAAAAATGAAATCGATCCATTACCACGATATATTTTGGGGAGCATTAAGATCATCTTTTTCTTAGATTTTATTAGGAATAAGTGGCAGATATTCCGCTTGAACATTGCTCATAGATCGGAACATATTGGTTCTGATCCGCGAATCATCCCCAGCAATGCGTTCAATCATCTTAGTTGTCTCCTTGCGTTTAGTGACATCTTCGTGTGGACAAAGTTCTTTTTCTAAGACAAACTTTCTAATTCGGCTATATTCCCGCATCTCAGCATCCTTCAATAGAATTAATGGGCGAATTAGGATAATATTTCCTTGAAACATGCTCAATTTGGCTGGCATACTACATATTGCTCCTTGATACATCATATTCATCAGAAGAGTTTCAATAGCATCATCCATGTGATGTCCTAGAGCAAGCTTATTGCATTTAAACTCACCTGTCATTTTAAATAAGGTAGTCCGTCTATGCCACGAACATCTAAAACATGCTGGCTTTTTACTAGGCCTTTCGAAATCAACATTTATATCTCGATAAATAAGTTCTACATCCAAGCGCTCGCAAAAAGCTTTCAGGAATTCTCGATCAACTTCATATGGCAATTCCAACACATTGATATGTACAGCTACAACATCAAAATTCTGCTTCTTAAACTTACGCCTCAAAGCGAGAAGTTCAAGTAAAGCTAAAGAATCTTTGCCCCCTGAAACTCCTACCATTATTCTGTCACCATCTTCTATTAAGTCAAAATCACTGATGGCTTTCCCCATTCGTTTAGCAATTTTACGTAGAAAATATTCATCC
>JADGFH010000885.1 GCA_016743925.1 Labilibaculum sp. | reverse complement strand
CTTGTGAGGTTATGTTCCTTTTTAAAAGGAGCTCCTTTACTTTATAGTAAATTTCCCGATGATCTTTGTTGGTTTCATACTTACCGAAGGGCGTGATATAGATTGCAATGTATTTGATATCGGGATTTAATTTCCGATCAATGAATGCTTGTTCAATTTCAGGTAATGGGTTTTCTTTATCGGTGAAAGTAATGCTAAATCCTTCTTCAATATGGAACAAGATGTTTGCATATTGCTGTAAGCCTCTGAACCACTTGAAGCCATTTTTGAAACGCTCGTTCAACTTAAAAGCTTCGGGAATGGCAGCTTTGTGCATGATAAAAAAGAGATGGATATTCTTATGAGGACTTTCTTTATAGGGTTTAAATTTTTTGAGGTCGTATTTTGGTGTTATCCCCATTTGATCTTTACCAAAAACCAATAGGTTAGAATCTTTTGCCGTATTATTAATTTGCGACGAATCTACTGTAAGAAAACCTTCTTCGTGTATTGGTATTAACTCCTTGAATTCATCTTTGTCGAGAAATTGATTGTAAAACTCTTGAATATTGCTTAAGTATTTTGGATAGCGATTGCCTCTATCGGGTGCCTTGTACGGTATCTTTAATTCTGCTTGCAGTTTCTTATTTAAGACTGGATAAATAGCCGTATAATCAATAAGCTCCTCATTTTCTAACCACTCCCACTTTTCAAGCTTATTATCGCGTAAGATCCAATTATAACAAGTTGGAGATACTTCATGAGTAAGTTCTGCTACCGATTGTTTTAGGACTTTAGAAACGCCATCGTAAGAAAGTAATATTTCGGGGTAATTGCTTACGGTTGCTAATTGTACTTTTAAGGAGAATTTCTTGTATACCTTCCATTGAGATGTGGATTGCTTTGGATCGTGCAACCAAATTTGATTCTCTTTGATGAAACCTACCTTTACGATTTGCTGCTTTATTGCTCTAAAGTAATAATTGATTTGGCGATTGAAGTATCTTTTAATCAGATCGGGATTATCCTTATCCAATTGTATATCTAGGGGTAAAAAGCCTTCTTGCTCACCTGTAAAGGTCGTATAAATACAATCTGTATCGTTGTTACTAATACCTGGCAATATTGAATCAATCTCTTTTGGGAAAAGGGTTTTATGGATTGTTTGGCATTTCTCTATTTTCTCTTTTGAAAAATAAAAGGTTTGCTTATCGGTTGGGTAATCGAAGATTAAGAGATTGAAGAACAAATTTTCTTTACACATATCTATCAATATAAGGAACAACAAAAATAAGCGAACGAATACTGATTTTTGTTTAATCCTCACGACTTGAGGAAATCATCCCACACTTTGCTCTATCCCAATATTTAAACACTGATCAGTCATATATTTCCCACATCGATTTGTACTAAAATGTGGGTTATGAAATCCTAAATTAGAAAAAAGCAAACTTATATCATAATAAAGTACAAATAAGTTTATGAAAGAGAGATCAATTCAAGATAGAGGATTGGGGAAGTGTAGGAAATGTAGGATTTAAACTTCGACCACTTTCAGAAAGCATGATTTGGCAATTTTAGGGTGTGGATTTACAACAAAAAAGTGGACGCTAATATTAGAA
The DNA here is from genome assembly GCA_016743925.1 of Labilibaculum sp. Lineage (GTDB taxonomy): Bacteria > Bacteroidota > Bacteroidia > Bacteroidales > Marinifilaceae > Labilibaculum. Next base: position 887 of record JADGFH010000885.1, on the reverse strand, counting down.
CGATTTCCTGCAATAATATAAGTATTTCTCATAACTTCGCACTTAACAAAACATATAGTTAATTGCTATAAAATGAATAAGTATAAAAAACTCATATACATCCAATAATAATTCTAAAAAATGACTATTTATAAGAAATGGGAGACTAAAGAAGTCGATCCTAATAATCCAGAAGAAGTAAATGCTTTTTGGGATTCAGTACAGAAAGTTGAAGAGAAAATAAAAGTACCATTAAAGCTATCTATTGATGTAATAATTGAATTTAAGGGATATTGTAACGATAATATAGTAAGTTCAAATGGAGATAAAATAATATTCAACGCTTATGAATGTAAACTAACTAAAAGAAATTACTCTGTGGATAGAAAGCTTTCAACAGGTTTATTCTGTAGATATACTGATGGTACAAGTTGTCATATAAATAGTAAAGTTGTAGATTCGACTAACTCACCTATTATTGGCAAACACTATATAATAAAAGGGTTTATACAGGAAACCGAATCTGAATTCATACACAGAGACAGTATTGGGAAAAATTATACCAATAGAGGACATCAATCCCCCATAATGTATGAATGTGATGAAAGTGGCAATATATTCATGCCAAATCATGAGAACTCAACTCAAGAGTTAATCAGCACATACAATCAAATATTTTATAGAACCCCTGATGAAATGTAGAACTTACAAGAGAGCTATAGCAATACTAGTCTGTATGTTCAAACGCTAACAGCTCGTATTTTAGCCACGCTCAGCAAGTATTGTTTTATAATTTGGGAATGTGATGATGTAAGCATGCGGCTAAGTACCCTCTATATTTTTTTTATTTTCCCAATAATTAGGAAGCAGCAGAGTTAGTTTGTTTGCTTTATGCTCTTGTATTCTGC
>JADGFH010000117.1 GCA_016743925.1 Labilibaculum sp. | reverse complement strand
GGTTCAGACCAATAGTAGTAATCTATTATTATCATTACAAATAGTTGAACCATCTTTTGTGATGCTTGAAAATTTAGATGCAGGATCAGATCCTAATGCGCTTCCTGATTTTCAAATACGTGGTTCGGCTAGTGTCCCTGGTCTGCAATCGGAGTTTAAGGGAAATCCTAATATGCCTCTTTTTATGCTTGATGGTTTTGAGGCAGATGCAAGCGTTATTTTTGATATGGATCCCAATCGAGTTAAATCTTTTACAATTTTGAAAGATGCCTCGGCAACCGCAATTTATGGATCACGAGGTGCTAATGGAGTTGTAGTTGTTGAAACACATGCTCCTAAAAAAGGAAAAATGCGTGTTTCTTATAATGTCGATTTGTCGCTTATTACTGCTGATTTGAGTGATTATGACCTTTTAAATGCAGAAGAAAAATTGCAATTGGAATATGATGCAGGGCATTATACTGTTAGCGGATTGGTTGGTATCATGGAAGAAAAAAAAGAAATTTATAATCGAAAGTTAAAAGAGGTACGAAAAGGTGTAGATACTGACTGGATTGAAAAACCTGTTGAAGATCAAATTAATCATAAACAGACCTTAGCCCTTCAGGGTGGAAGTAATACTTTTAGATATGGAATGGATTTATCATATCATAATAATAACGGAGTGATGAAAGGTTCAGGTAGAGATCGTTATGGTATTGGTTTAACCTTACAGTATCGAGTTGAAAAATTCACCTTTAAAAACAACTTGACCTATTATAATGTTAATTCAACCAATTCTCCTTATGGATCTTTTCGGGAGTATACGAGAATGAATCCTTACCTTCGATATAAGGACGATAATGGTCAGATGTTGTATGAAATTGACAAGAAGAAATATGATCGCAGTGTATACAATCCATTGTTCAATCCAACTTTAAATACGATTGATAAAAATGGATCAAATAATTTTCGTAATAATTTTGGTGTAGACTGGAATATTAGTACATCATCAACTCTTAGAGGCTCTATTTCATTATCGCAAAAAACGACATCGTCAGATGTCTTCAAACCTGGCAAACATACTAATTTTGCTAACTATAGGGGTGATGATATAAAACGTAAGGGGCGTTATGATGTTTCGAATGGTAAAAAATCCAGTGTTGAAGCTAGTCTAACCTATACCTATATGTTGAAGAAAGGGAATAGCATGCTGTTTTTAAGTACAACGGGTAATGTTTTGGAGCAAAAGTCAGAAAGCTATTCAGCTTCTGCCGAGGGTTTTCCTTCCGAGGATATGGATCATGTTTCTTTTGCGAGGCAATATGTGAAAAATGGTCGACCTCATGGTTCTGAATATGTTTCACGCTCATTAGGATGGTTAGGTACGATTAATTATTCTTACGATAATCGTTATTTTGGAGATGTATCTTACCGATTTGATGCCTCATCACGCTTTGGAGCAGATAAAAGATGGGCGCCCTTTGGCTCAGTTGGAGCAGGATGGAATGTGCATAATGAGAAATTTTTGGAAGGAAGTGAATTTGTAAATAGATTGAAATTAAGGGCTTCATACGGACTTACTGGTTCTCAGAATTTTAATCCTTATCAGGCCATGTCTACTTATCAATTATACAACGATACCAGATATCATTTGGGCTATGGTTTTGTGATGAAAGCTATGGGGAATGATAAATTACAGTGGCAAAAAACGTTTAAAACTAATATAGGTGTTGATGTTGATTTATTTAATAATCGTTTGACTTTATCTGCAAATTACTATAACGATTTGACTAAGGATGTTCTTTTGCCAGTTTCATTACCCACTTCTTTGGGTTTTAGTACTTATATGGAAAATTTGGGAGAAGTTGAAAATAAAGGGTATGAGTTTAAAGCTCGTGTTTTTATTTTGAAACAATCAGATCTGACATTATCTGTTTTTGGTTCAGCAATGTACAATAAAAATCAATTGAAAAAATTATCTAACAGTCTTTCTGCTATTAATGACAAACAGGATCGTTCATTTGAAAAGACGCATTTTGAGGATATTGTTAATAGACCCAAAGTGAGATATATAGAAGGTGAGTCAACCAATACGATCTGGGCGGTTCGTTCTTTGGGTATCGATCCCACAACAGGAAAGGAAGTGTTTTTGAATAAAGATGGTCAAAAAACGAATGTATGGAATGCAAAAGATCAGGTTGCTATGGGTTCAACTGATGCTGATATCATAGGAAATTTCGGAACCAATTTTTCTTACAAAGGCTTTCAGTTGAATATGTACTTTAACTACAGGTTGGGTGGGGAAATGTATAATCAGACTTTGATTGATCGTGTTGAAAATGCAGACTTAAGAGCCAATGTTGATCGAAGAGTTTATGATGGCAGATGGAGAAAACCTGGAGATAAGGCTGTCTTTAAGGATGTAAAAGATAAAACACAAACAAAACCGACTTCAAGATTTGTAGAAGAGTATAATTATTTAAAACTGAGTTCATTGAATGTTGCCTATGATTTTGAAGTTGAGAAATATGGCTTTGAGCGTTTCAAGTTAATGTTTGCCATGAATGATGTGTTTCGCACCTCATCAGTACAGGTTGAAAGAGGATTGAGTTATCCTTTTGCAAGATCATTCACTTTTTCACTTCAAACAACATTTTAAACATAGATATTATGAAACAATACAGATATAAAATAGTTGTATTCACTTTGCTTTGTGTAAGCTTGGGGCTTTCTTCCTGTGAAGAATGGTTGGATGTACGTCCAAAATCAGAGATTAAATCTGAGAATTTATTTGAATCAGAACGTGGGTACAGACAGGCTTTATTCGGAATTTATACAGGTATGTCGTCTTCCACAATATATGGTGGTAATCTTACGATGAGTTTTCTCGATGTTCTTGCTCAGAATTATGTTATTGAAACGGATTCAGAGCCATTTTACTATGATAAAATCTACGAATATGATCATATAGGTGTGGAGAGAACAATAAATTCCATTTGGGGAAAAATGTATTCTCAAATAGTGAATTGTAACAATTTGTTAGAAAACCTTGAGGGACAGGAAGATTTGTTTGCTGATGACAATTACAATATTTTTCTTGCAGAGACTAAGGCTTTAAGAGCTTTCTTGCATTTTGATTTGTTACGTATGTTTGGTCCATCATTAGCTTCAGGAGGTGGTAGCACATTGGCTATCCCATTTGTAGATAAAGTTCAGATTACACCATTCCAACAATTGACCGTTACTAAAATGTTGGAAAAAATTGTTCAAGAGCTTACTCAGGCTAAAGAATTGATTAGAGAAATCGATCCAATTAGGCCAAATAATGTTGGGTATGTTGATTCTGAATATATGAGTGTTAATGAAAATATCTATATAGATGATGATGGCTTTCTACTATATCGTAAAAGCCGTATGAACTATTATGCCATCACAGGCATATTGGCAAGAGTCTATTTATATCAAAATGATAAAGCCAAAGCATTAGAAGCGGCAAAAGAGGTGTTGGAATCAGGTAGATTTAAATGGATCGATGTTTATTCTAAGATAATAGGAAATGAGTCCCCTGATATTATATTCTACGATGAAATTATCTTTAATTTATTCAATGATAAATTGGATACCAAATCAGATAACTATTTTAAAAGGGATGCTTATAATAAGCTTTATATTTCGGATGCAAGGAAAGCTATTTATTTCCCTTTTAAGTTGGGAGAAGGGGGCGATTCAGATTACAGGTATCGTTACCAGTTTGAAAAAAAAGGAGGACCTCAAGAGTTTGTTAATAAATATGACTTTAGGGGAGAGGGTACAAAATATATCCCTATGCTTCGACTTTCAGAGATGGCTTATATTGCTGCCGAATGTGAACCTAATCAAGTAAAAGCTTTGGGATATTTGAATACAGTTAGAAAAAATCGCGGGTATGCTGAGGATAACTTTATTTCGATTGATGCTGATTTTGAAAAGGAAATATATAATGAATATAGAAGAGAATTTATAGCAGAAGGACAATTGTTTTATTATATGAAGCGTAAGAATATCATTGATATTGATTATTCAGATATTGATGGTTCTGAAGCTGTTTATGTACTACCACTGCCTGATAGCGAAATTGATTTTGGTAATATTAAATAAAATAATAAACGGATGAAAAAATACATATACATATTAAGCATTTTCACTGCTCTGTTTTATTCTTGTTCTGAAAATGATAGGATGGAATTTCCAAGTGAGCAATCAGCAATTTATTTTCAATTATTTGAGAATAGTAGAGCAAAAGATTTAGATAGTCTGTCTTATTCATTTGCCTTTAATAATAAAGTAGTAGATACTGTTTTGCTTCAAGCGAAAATAATGGGCAATACTATGCCTTATGATCGGTTTTTTAAGATTGAATTAGTCGATAAGCTAACGACTGCTGTAGAAGAGAAGCATTATAAAGTTTTAGAAAGTCGATATGTGGTTCCTGCTGACTCTATTTATGGTCAGGTGCCTGTTGTTATCTACAATACAGATCCTTTGATGAATAGCTCGGTTTTTCGTATGACTTTTCGTATGCTTGAATCGGACGATTATCGCTTAGGATATAAAGAAAGACTGATTGCAAAACTACTTTTCACGAATCAACTGGTTGAACCTTCGACTTGGCGAGTTTTAAAATATTTTTTTGGGAAGTATAATAGAACTAAACATAAGGTTTTCCACAAGCTTTTTAATAGAGATTTCCCTAAAAAAACAGATGAGATATATGCCGAATATGGTTTGTGGCAAACCTATGGGAAAATAACGAGTAAATTTTTTAAGGATAACTATCCCGTTTATGATGAGGATGGTGAAATTGTAGAATCTTGGTAAGAATATCATATAATTTGAATCCTTATGATTTATTAAAATCATAAGGATCCAATTTGTTTTCCCCATAAATTTGGATTTACTAAAAAAATAAAAAAAATGAAAAAATATAATATAATTATATTGATTGCTGCTTTATTTGGTGCGGTTTTCTTACAATCATGTTCCGAAGATGAAGACAGTTATGACTATATAGATTTGAATGATGTAAAGATCCTTGAAGTTGAAGGTGACTATAATATAAAGCAATTCTCTACACTTAAAATTACGCCAAAGCTTTCATTTAAGTTGAGTAATAATGAAAGCAATCTGGAGTATTTATGGTTTATGTATCCAAAGTCAAGACTGTACGTTGCAGATACCTTGTCTAATGAGCGTAATTTGGATAAAGTTATTAACTATTTACCAGCTATTTACGATGCCGTATATAAGGTAACTGATAAAGAAACTGGCATTTATTATGACGTTAGGTTTAAGATTAAAGTCACTAGTGTGATGTCTGATGGTTGGGTTATTTTAAGTGAAATTGATAAGAAAGCGAATGTTGCGATGTTGACTGCAGGTGGTACTATGTATCAAGATGTTTTTTATGCAATCAATAATAAATATGCAGGAGAGAACCCAGTAGGGCTTGGAAATATGAATAATAGATATTATAAGGGAGTCTTGATACTTTGTGATGATAAAGATGGAGGTTGTATGACCTCTCATATTAGTTTTAATAAAATACGGACCATATCTGATCTTTATTGGGTTCCAGAGAAATTTCCCAAACCAGTTGTATTCTTCCCTGGGGAGTATACTGATTACATGATAACTAAAAATAGCTTTTATGATAGATCTCTTATGATGCTACCTCCTTTAAAATTTGGATCTCCTACTGGTGGAGAGCTGAGTGTATTTCCAGTATCTTTTGATGTAGGTGCTTTTGGTCTAGTAATTTATGATAATAAATCAGAAGGATTTAAAAAGTATTCTTGGGGGGGGGTATTTGACGTGGCTAATATATCAGATGCCTTGTTTAATCCAGCCCATATCGGTATGCAGATGCTTTCTGGTGGAGATGGTTATAAAGGCCATGCATATGGCCTGTTCTATGACGATGAAACGGATACCTATCATTCTTTAATTTCTACTTATACTGGTGGTTATAATAAGCAATTCATACCAGATGTACGATTTGAACTGACATCTGCTATTGATATTGATAAAGCAACTTGTTTCGATCTGTCTACATTATCACCACAATATTTTTATTCTGTTGATAATAAATTGTATTGCATAGATGCTAAAAATGGTGTTACCAAATTGGTATATAGTTTTGACTCAGGAGTTATAATTGATCATTTTGAGTTGGATAGTAAAGAGGATGACCTTAAGATGTATATTGGTACAAGTACTGTTGGAACTGGTAAAGTAGGAAGTCTTCATATTATGACAGTAGAACTAAATGGATCAGTATCTCTAAGTAAAAGTCATGAAAATATTGCTGGGAAGATTATAGATTTTATGTATAAAGAACTTTAATTAAAAACTCATGAATATTTTAAAATTTATTGCACCAGTTCTAATTTTTAGTTTGGCACTAGTATCATGTACGCAAACTCCAACAAAAACTATTGAGACACTAGCTCAAATAAAAGGGACATTTAAAGGGAACTTGAGAGGGAAAGAAATTCATTTGTGTAAAGTGGAACATGGCAGCACAACAAAAGTTGCTACAACTTTGGCAGGTGAAAATGGAGATTTTGGTTTTGCTTATGCAATTGATAAACCTTGTTTGTATGTGCTTAATATCGTATGGAAATCTAACCAAAGAACTGTGAATAAAGATCACGACTTAAAGCGTTTTTATTTGGAGAAAGGAACCGAGTTAGAAATAGAACTTCATGAAGGTTCTTATAAACTATTAAATTCAAATAGTAAGAAAAATGAAGTCCTTTCGGAATGGAATACTATTATTGATACGGTTTTCACCTATTCACATGGCTTTATGTATGATTTGTCAAGTTATGTCGATTTCTTTCCATTATTGCCTGCTTATGTAAAGAATGCTGAAGTGTTTAAAAAACAGGTAAACACAGATGATGATAATTTTGATGAATTACTTAAATTAATGGTTGATACGGATATGAAGTCTGCGGCTTTGTTTATGCTTTATACTCCAAGAACTGTATTTCCTAAAAAGGAAGATTACCCAGAATTTTATGACGATCTATTGAGAAATGGAGATCCTAAATCAGAACGATTACTTGAACTAGCAAATGGATTTTCTTTTGGTCGAATATACGCAATGCATAAAGCTGAGAATACAAAGATTGATAATTCCATATCCAATGCGAAAAGGGAAATTGAATTCGGAGCTTTTCAAAATGATTTGCTAAAAGGGTATTTTGCATTATATGTTATGAAGCGATTCAAATCTTACGATCGAGCGTATATTGAATTTAAGGAAAAGGTTAGCCCATACTTAAAAACAGAATACTTGAGAAATAAGATGGAAGCGTTTGAAATTACGATTCGTAAATTCTCAGAGGGGCAACCTGCTTTTGATTTTGCAGGTAAGGATATCCATGGAAAAGAGCATAAACTTTCAGATTATAAAGGTAATCTTGTTTATGTTGATATTTGGGCAACTTGGTGTGGTCCTTGTAGAGCTCAGATTCCAGCTTTGAAAGATTTGGAGAAGAGGTATCATGGAAAATCAATCACTTTCTTAAGTATTTCGCTTGATGAGCAAAAGGATCGCAAAAAATGGGGAGATTTTGTTAAAGAAAAAGGTTTGGAAGGTGTGCAATTAATTGCAGATAAGGCTTTCGATTCATCGGTGGTAAAAGCCTATGGTATAAAAGGTATTCCTCGCTTTATGCTTTTCGACAAGAAAGGAAATATTATAACAATTCATGCACCTCGTCCTTCAGATAAGAAAATTGAAGGACTGTTGAATAAGCATTTGTAGTTTAGTTGCTCTATTATTTAATAATGATGAAAACTAACATTTATCATTTAGGAGCAATTAAATAAATTATCCCCAGAGTTTTGTCTGGGGATAATTCCATCCAACTTTCATTTTTGACTAAGAGGTAATTTCAAAAATATTTATGAGGCTTTAAAATCGAAAAGGACTTAATACCTGGTGTAAGTGTTGAGACTAATGAATCTTTGAGGTTAAAAGCCATTGATAATGAGAGTATGCTTTGGGAACAGGTTTGTGATACTAAAAGATTAGTGATTTTATAACACACATTATATTCTAGTCGTTCTATTGATCGATTCACAAGGAGTACTTATTACTAAGAATCCGTCTAGTTAGGATTTAGCATAATAAAGTGGAGAGTGAAGGGTGATTTATGATATCATCACATATAACGTTTCAAGAATTATAAAAATAAAATAGATGAAGAAAATAGTATTATTAGTTATAACATTTTTAGTAATTGGAAATGTCTTCTCGCAAGGAATTGAATTTGAGCATGGCACTTTTAATGAAGCTTTGGCAAAAGCTAAAAAAGAAAATAAATTACTTTTTATGGATTGCTATACCTCATGGTGTGCCCCATGTAAGTGGTTGTCGAAAGATATTTTCACACAACAAGAAGTTGGAGATTTCTTTAATAAGAATTTTGTGAATTTCAAAATTGATATGGAAAAGGGAGAAGGGATAGAGCTTCGTCAAAAGTATCAAGTTAATGCTTTCCCAACCTTGTTTTTTTTGGATGTTGAAGGTAAAGAAGTTTACAAGATGGTAGGTGCTAAACCTGCGGGTAAATTAATTGCGGGAGCTAAGTGTGCATTAGATCCTAACTTAAGAATTGGAGTTTTAAGAGATAAATTTAAAAATGGTAACAGAGAGTATGATTTCCTATTGATTTATTTGACTGCGGTAAACAGACGATACGATAAACTTAATACACTTTTGGTATCTAAAGCTTTAATTGAAAACTATTCTTTAGAAAAATTCCTTACAAAAGATTTGTTCTACGTAATAAGAGAATCCAAGCTAAAATATGGAAGTAAGGAATATCAGTATTTATTAAAAAATAAAGAGAGTATATTAGCTAAGGTTGATGCAGAGGAATATAAAAAAGTTATTGATAATGCGATAAAAATTCACTTGAATAAATATGTTTCCAAATGTGAGAGTCTTTCTGATCTTAATAAAGAAATAGAGAGATGTAAAAAAGATGGAGAATCTTCTAATCAAAAGTATTTAGAAAAGAGCTTGATTTGTGAATATTATCTGTCGAAAGGTGAATTTAATAAGTGGTTTGATGAAAAGTTAGCTGAAATAGAAAAATTTAAAGGTAAACCAAATTATGTATCAATGTTACGTCATATTGGTAATACTGTTGTAAGGGATCCAAGATTCAATGGTTCTATAGCTTTAGAAAGAGCATTAAAGATGGGACATGATATAACTGCAATTGATGATGGTATTATAGGTAACTTCCTTTTGGCGAAACTGTATTTGAAAGATGAAGATAAGGAAAAGGCATTGAAGTATTTTAATCTGTTTTTTGAAAATAATGAAAAAGCTGGAGGAAATAATATTTGTCCTTCAGTTAGTAATATTAAAAATGCAATTGATAATTTGTAATGGTATGATTTTTATATAACAATGCAAAGTTTATGTTGTGATTAAGTTTAGATTTCTTTTAGAGGGTACTCAAAACCTACTATTTAGAAAATAAACCCCAAAATAAGGTTGAAATATTAATTTTAAGTTCAATATTGGTAATTTTATATGGGGGAAAGATGCTGGATTAATAGCTGTTAAATGGATGGAAGAAGCTTTTAAACAAGATAGAAGCATTGAAAATTTAAAAATATACTCTTATATTCTTGTTCGGAATCTTCGTTTTGATGAAGCAATTGTAATACATAAAGAAATGAAGGCAATTTATATAAAGAATGGAGTCCCAACTGAAAGTGTAGATCAAGAAATAAAAAGAATAGAGGAATGTAAAATTAAATTTTCATAAGTCAAATACCTTTGAAAATGATTTAGCAAAGCCTTGTTATTAAACCAAGGCTTTGTATATAATTTGGAATTATAATATTGGAGAAGAAATTTCAGTTATCTACTTTAATTATTGACCTGTGATTATGGTTTACTCGAGTTTCTGGGTCTTTAATATTCTTATGACTTCGTATTGAAGTCGTAATTGTGGTTGATACTTATGGAAATTGTATTCCTCCTGTTCCTCTTACCCTGAAAGTATCTGTGTTATCAAAATGATTACACTTATTATTGAATTGTTTGTTATTTAGATTTTTAAAAAATGAAAAAAGGATATATCATCATAATGGTTTTGATGTTTTTTATGACATCCTGTGATAAAGAGGTCATAAAAATAAAAGGTGAAATTGATGGCTTAAATGATAGTCAATTGATTTTAACGATGGATGGTGCGTCAGGTGTGGACTGTAAGATTATAAATTCCATTACTTGTGAAAATGGAGAGTTTAATTTCAAACTAAAAAATATTAAACCTCCTGTAAAACTGACTTTACACGTAAATGATAGTCTTGAATCTGACATTTGGCTTGGAGAATATGGTTCGATCACAATAAAAGGAAAATGCGAATCAAAGTTTGAATGTAAAGTCATTGGATCTTTTTTTTGTGATGAGTTGCAAAGGATGAATATAAACCTCAACAAGATGTATATTAATCCTATAAAAGAGAAAGAGTTAGAAATTACTCATTTATTGAAGTTTGCTGCTAATCGAAAGTTATCTTCCTCAGATAACCTTCGATTAGCAGAGTTAAAAAAAGATGTTAAAACGGCTTACAGACTTCGTAAAAAGTCGATTTTAAAAACTGTGAGAAAGAATAAGCAGAGTCCAGTAGCTGTTGCTTTAATGTGTCAAGAATACGCAAGGTTAACTTCGTATCAAAAGAAAGAATGCTTGAAGTATTTAAGCAGATCTTTTTCTGATACAGGTTTGAATTGGCAGATGAAAAATTAAAAGAACAATGATTGTTAGTTGTTATTCTGAAGGGGATGATATTTTATTCTTCAAAGATTTAAATATCTTTTCCCTTTAACGTTTTAGTTAGAAGGTGAAAAGAGTAGAACCCTTTGTAGATTTTGTTTGGTAAGGTGTGTAACAAACTTTCATTAAATTATCTTTGGTCGGATCTGGTTGATGGAAATTGAAAATAAAGTCTTTGGTTTTGTCCTTTTTCCACATGGTTTTAAAATCATTTCTACAGGGGGATATAGATATATATAAGTTGGATGGCTTTTTTTATATGCATTGTATTTGAGCTTTTATTAGACAGTTCTTTATTGTATCAACACTGCTTATTCTCAGTTTAATGTCCATTCAAATAAGAATAATAAATGGTAATGATTTGCTCGAAGCAAAAACAATTAGCGCCATTTTCCAAATTTGTTTTTCAAGTATCTATTTCTATATTTGAGCCTTGATGGAGGATAATACTTTATTATTACAACAGTTGGGCAAAGAAAATAGAATTGTATTCAAGCAATTGTTTGAAGCGTACTACCATCCATTGCACGGCTTTGCTAAAAAGTTTATTAGCGATAGTGATGTTTGTAATGATAT
>JADGFH010000884.1 GCA_016743925.1 Labilibaculum sp. | reverse complement strand
TTATTAGTCTTCTCATCTTTACTCTGTTTTGAAATTACACATTTCAATCTTAATTTAAAAATGGATCCAACATTAGGCTCCGATTCTACTTCGATTGTACCACCTAACATATCCATAATTTTTTTCGAAATAGCCAATCCAAGACCTGTACCTCCAAAAGTTCTTGTAATAGAGTCGTCAACTTGTCTAAATCGATCAAAAATCACATCTTTCTTACTCTTCTCAATTCCCACACCACTATCTTTCACATAAAGACACAACTCCTCATTTTCAACCACATAACCAAACTCAACAAAACCCTCTGATGTAAATTTTAAGGCATTCTTCATTAAATTAGTTACGACCTGCAACAACCTCTGATAATCAGTTCTAACTAATATTTTCGAATAATTTTCTTCAGTTTTAAATTGCATTCCTAAACGCTCCTTATTCTCCTGTATTCGTTTTTCTTTCGTCATCTTCTTGACCTCATCAAGAAAATTAAACATGAAAAACTCCTCTGATTCAACTTTGAAATTTTCACCTTCTATGGAAGTGAAATTTAAAATATCCTCAATAATTCCAAGAAGTTGATTGCCACTTTTATTTATTAAACGAACAAACTCTAATATTTCTGCTGTTGATAAAGACTCGTCACATAAATTCGAAAAGCCGATAACTGCATTAAGAGGAGTTCTTAATTCATGTGACATATTTGACAAGAAAGCCGATTTTAATCGGTCAGATTCTTCTGCTCGATTTTTAGATTCTAGCAGATTTTTTTCTGATTTTTTCAATTCTGTAATATCCTCTTTTACAGCAAGTATATGAGTTATTTTCCCAAATTCATTTTTAATAGGTGAAAAGCTGACTCTTTCCCAAAATAGCTCTTTATTTTTCTTCACATTAAGAAATTCACCGCTCCATTCATCTCCAGATAAAACTGTCTCCCACATCTCTTTATATTCTTCAGAACGAGTTGCTCCCGACTTAAGAAACCGAGGATTTCTACCAATCACTTCTTTTAATTCATAACCTGTAACATCACAAAACTTAGGATTAACATACTCTATATTACCTTTTATATCAGTAATTACAATTGATGCAGGACTTTGTTCAGTTGAACGTTCTAACATCCGTAACTCCAAATCTTTCTTCTTCTTTATTATCCCAGTGGCCAATTGTCCTGAAATTAATTCAATTAATTTTATACTTTCCAGGTTCATATCAGAATTTTCAGAATCAAAAGAAATACCCAAAACACCTAGAACATGCTCCCTTTCAATTAGAGGAATACCAATCCATTTTTTATGAGTTTTTATCAAATTAAGTTTATTTTTCCTAACCGCCTTATGTATTTCTTCAGAATTGAAATACAACATTCTTTTTTCTCTAATAACACAACTACTTAAAGACTGAGAATAGAGGACATTTGTAAAATCATTATCCTTCTCTTCAAAAACTCTCAAGGATCTTCTATTAGGGGCTATCAACTCTAAAAATAATTTGCCAGCACCAACAATTTGCTCTAACTCTACTCCAATCTTATTAATGACTTCAATACTATTCAATGAAGAATTCAATATTTCAGAAATATTATAAATAATTTGTTGACTTTTCTGATTCCAAACTTGTTGTGTTATATTACGATAGATTGCATAAACAGCAAGCTGATCATTATCCAAAACAATAGGCTTCCCAAGCAACTGAACATGAATTTGTTTTCCATATTTAGTATGACGTATCGTAGTAATATCAGTCCGATTTCCTCTTGAAACATTCTCTGTTGCTCTTGTACCTTCCTCTTTAAATCTGTCAGGAACAATTAAGTCATTTATCTTTTTTGATTTTATTTCTTCTTGGGTGTATTCAAATAATCGAAGAAACTCTTGATTTGCTTGAAGTACAATATCGTCATTGTCTAATATAATAATTGCATCAGGAGAGTGATCAAAAAGATTTTCAAAAAACGTTTTTTGAATTCTGAGTTCATTTGCAGATTCCTTATTTTTTTTAATCTCATTATTCAATTCATAACTCATTTCGAATTGAGATTCAATAGCTTTTACAAATAGAATTGATTTTTGAATATTATCATTAATTTCTTTTCGAGATAACACCTTAATCAAACTAGCTTCCACTGCCTCTTCAGTAGTCAACTCTATACTATTAGTAATCTTTAATGCAATAGGATCCTTATCTTCAACAAATTGCCCATAAACAAAATATCCATACAACTCACCCTTAATATTTACCGGAACAAAAATTCCTCTTGCATTCGGCCCATATACTAATTCAATACAACCATCCTCACGTTCTGTTCCTTTTCTAGTAACTTCATCAAAAAGACCTTCACCGCTCTTAGCCAAATCACTATCAAAAAGTGTCATTGCCTTACAACTGCAACTATGCAAATAGCTATTTTCAAAATTCAAAAACAAACAAGGACAGCCACTTAATTCCGAAAAATTATTCAACATCACCTCTAAACTATTCGGATTTGGAATATCTT
>JADGFH010000883.1 GCA_016743925.1 Labilibaculum sp. | reverse complement strand
CTAATACCCAAAATAATGAAGATTCTTTTTCAATTAATCTTATTATTGAAGACGAACTTTCAAATGATGACAAGGAAAAAGATAAAAATAAGAAGGTAAATGGGAAGGTAGAAAATCTAATTTTTGAAACTCTAGATTTAAAAACAACAAAAATTGTATCTAAAGTCTCTGACTCAAATATCAATCAAATTGAAACATCACTTTATGAAGGAGGTCAGTTAGTATATAAAATTTTAGAAAAGAACACTCTTAATAACTTACATAATTTAGAATTTGTGATCTATTTCCTGAACCAATCTGCAAAAGCTACTTTTACAAGAAGAATGGGGATGCATGCTGTTGATTATGGTCATATTTTTATGTATAAAAATGGATTGAGAATTTATCCCTATGGAGAGAGACGTGAAGATCCATTTAAAATGGATAACAGAAAGACGCAAGGTCATAGTCGATACTTAGGAACAAGAGAAACTTTAGGATATATCTCCATTGATAATCCAAATGAAGATTTGAGAGAAACGTCAAGTAGAGGTGACGGTTTAATTAAAACAAAAGCTTATGTTGATCTAATTGAATGGTTCTATACAACTTTAAGGCGACTTGAAAAATATGGTATTGATATAATTGACTGGGGGAAAGACCTAACTAATGATGACTTTATTCAACTCGATGATGACAACAAGCAATCTGCACTAAAAAACTTAATTAACAATCTAACAAAATCTAAAAATATAATAGATTTTGAAACCTCTCCTGAAATTTTCAAAATATTAGATAGCAAACAAACAAAATCTGCAAAAACAACGCTCTCAAATATCTCAAAGAGTATCGAAAGTGACAACTTTGATAAAAAAGATATTCTTAAAAGTATTGCAGATGTTGAGCACAAGATTGATTCTTTAAAGAACATTAAAGAAGAAGCAGAAGAAGAAGCTTTTGAAAAGCTTATAGAAAATGAAGAGATTTCTAAAGAGCTAGATAAAGAGATCGGAAAAAACCTCTTTAGAGAGACTGTTGTTGGTACCGAAAAGGAAGATTTACTAACTCTAAACCATAGTATTGTTCATTCTGCAGGAAGCATTCAATCGGCACTAGATGAACTTATTAATTCAATTAAAAATGACGAAATTACAAAAGATTTATTAATTGAAAACATCGAAGATATAAGCTTAGAAATACAAGAAATAGTAAGTTCTTCTCGTTATGTTACGAAAGCAGGATTTGATCAAAAATCTGAAAAGATAGATGAAGATATTGTTCAGTTTATAAATGAATATATAGTAAACTTATATAAACCATCTGATTCTTTCATTCACAAGGAAAGAGCAATTAATATAGATGTAAAGCATACAAAATCAATAAGATCAAAATTTAAATTTAGACCTTTTGAAATCACAGTTGTTCTAGATAATCTTTTTGGTAATTCTAGAAAAGCAAAAGCAAAAGACATAAATATTTTCTGGTCTAAAAGCAAGGACATTATTAGTCTTCACTTTATTGATAATGGGGAAGGAATACCTACTGAGATTAAAAATAAAATTTTTGACTTTGGATATACAAACACTAATGGCTCAGGAATGGGTTTGAATATAGTGAAGAATATTTTAGCACGCTACAATTCTACGATTAGTGCAAATACGAAACTAGATAAAGGAGTTGAATTTATTATAAACTTTCCAATATGAAAATAGATTACAATATCATCTGGGTTGATGATAAAATTGATACTAAACCATTTCAACGTGTCATAAAAAAAATTAATGCTTTTTTATCAGATCAATTCTTTAATGTTACTATTCTAGAAGCAGAAGATTTTGAAGGGTTTAAAGAAAAATACAATAAAGGAATCGAGTTTGACCTAGTGATAACAGACTTGAATCTAAATAATAGCAAAGGAAATGATGTAATTGATTTTGTTCGTTTAGAAAGGAATGTATTAACGGAAGTATTCTTCTATTCTGCTAATAATGAAGTTAACAATACTGGTTTAGCAAATAGTAGCCGAATTACCTTTTATAAGCTAGATGATCATAATTCATATAATTCATTACAAAACAAACTAGAAGAAGTCATCTCTTTAACCATAGCTAAGTTCCAGCACATCATAGCTATGCGAGGAATGATTATGCACGAAACAAGTGTTTTAGATGCTCAGATGTTAGAGATTATAAAAAAAACAATTAAAGATAAGGAAATTGATTTCAGTGAATTATCGGATCAGATATTTGATAATTTATTGGAGTTCTTTGATGGCAAAATGAAATTTATAAAGGAGGATTGTAAAGATAAAAAGAACTTCAACCGACTAACAAAAGATACTTTTGTGTATAGTTCTACGTACAAAATAAAAACACTTTCTAAAATAATAGCAGAATTAGATTTACAAGATTTTTCAGAAGATTACCAAAGTGAAATTACTTCAATAAGGAATAAGTTTGCTCACGCAGTTTTAGAAAAAGAAAACGGCCGAGAATTTTTCAGATACAATGAAGA
>JADGFH010000116.1 GCA_016743925.1 Labilibaculum sp. | reverse complement strand
CTCTAAAGTATAATGTTTATAAAGGTAAAATTCAAGATAAAGACACGAAGGAACCTTTAATGTTTGCAAACATTACAGTCAAAGGCGTTAATGTTGCAACCGTTTCAAATAACGAAGGAGAGTTTCTATTAAAAATTGCAAAAGATTTACCAGTTAGTCAGATTGAAGTAAGTTACATTGGATACAAAAATTTAGAATATCCGATTAGCTCTCTAAAAGCGAAGAGAAATCTACTTACTTTGGAATCCGTAACTGTTCCTTTGAGGGAAATAAATATTTACCCTATGGATCCTATATTCCTTGTAAAAAGCATTCTTGCAAAAGTTTCAGAAAACTATGCAAAAGATCCTAATATGATGAAAGGATTTTATAGAGAGACCATTAAGAAAAATAGAACATATGTAGCTATTTCAGAAGCTGTTGTTAACATCCACAAAGCGGGATATAGGCAAATGAGAGAAGATCAAGTTCAGATATACAAAGGACGCAAGAGTCAGGATGTAAAGAAAATGGATACCTTATTATTCAAGTTACAAGGCGGTCCTACCACTTCACTACTTTTGGATGTTGTGAAAAATCCTTACAATCTTTTATCTCCTGATTTTATTATAAATTATGATTTCTCAATTAAATCAGTTACAAAAGTTAACGACAAAATTCATTATGTAATTGAATTCAAACAGAAAAAAGATGTTGATTTACCATTGTACTACGGTTTATTATATATCGAATCGACTAATTTGGCTTTAGCAAGTGCGAAATTCAGTCTGAATCTTAATAATGAAACTGAAGCTAGTAGAATGTTTATTAAAAGGAAACCTGCAGGCGTAAAAGTAACTCCAACCTCTGCTGATTATTTGGTTAATTACCATGAAAAAGATGGAAAATGGTATTTCAACTACGCCAGAGGAGAAATTAACTTCAAATGCAACTGGAAACGCAAACTTTTCAACACCAACTACTCTGCAATGACAGAAATTGCAATTACCGATCGAGATGAGCAGAACATAGTTCGCTTTAAAGGATTTGAAAAATTTAAAGCAAACCAGATTATGACTGAAGAGGTAAGCAACTTTGCCGATAAAAACTTTTGGGGAGCATACAATACAATCGAACCAGATCAATCTATTGAATCTGCTATTAGAAAACTAAAACGAAAAGCTAGATAAGCATTTTAGAGAATTCATAAAACATAGGCGTAAATAACCTACTAACCTTTGATTATTTGAATTCATGACAAACAAAAGAACCGTTCACTCATAACAGGGGAAATGAGAATTTTTGAACGGTTCTTTTCAATCATAAATTAAGATCCTACATCAAAAATATAGTATTCAGATCTTTTTGCTAATGATTGAAAAATCCTAACTTAGAAAGCATATTAAGCTCTTTAGATAAAGGAATAGAAAAAGAAAATGTCGGAAGAAACAGAATCGATACTACAGAACATACAAAATGGTAATTTACAGGAATTTGAAAAACTGTTTAGAGAATATTACCCATTGTTATGTCATTACGCTCTAAGGTTTGTAAAAGATACAGACCAAGCTGAAGAAATTGTTCAGGATTTATTTTGTCAATTATGGGAAAATAGAAAAGAATTAAAAATTCACACTTCTATTAAAGCCTATTTATACAAAGCTACCTATTTTAACAGCCTTCAAGTGCTAAGGAAAAGAGGAATTAAGCACCAATACGCTGATTACGTTAAAAATCATAAATCTGAACAATCTCAACCAAATAATTTAGTTGAAGAGAATGAAATTTATAATATCATACAGAGAACTCTCACCAATCTACCAAATCGTTGTGGGCAGATATTTAAAATGAGTAGATTTGAAGGCCTAAAATATCAGGAAATTGCTGATCAATTATCAATATCAGTAAAAACTGTAGAAGCAAGCATGGGAAAAGCATTAAAAGCTTTTCGCAAGAATTTAAAAGATTACGTTGGAATTATTGTGCTATAAACAAGATGAAAGAAGAAAGATCACATACAATTGAGTGGGAAATCATTTCGAAATACCTAAGCGGAGAAATGAGTTCAGAGGAGAAATTAAACTTTGAAAAGTTAATTGCTTCCAATCCTGAATATGCCAAAATAGTAGCTGCATCAAATAAAGACTTGGAACACATTCAGGATGTACATGAAATTCAACAACAATTTAAGGTTGATTCTGCCTGGACAAATGTCAGATCGAAATTTAAGGAATCTAAATTAGAAGATTCTAAAAAAACAATAAGCTTATTCTCAACTCAAATTGCTAGAAGACTAGTGCAGATCGCGGCTATGTTTGTAATTACCATAGGACTTGGTTTGGCTTCTTACTATATCTATACCGACAAATTAGCTCCTTATCAGAGCATCACTTCGGAGCTAAACGAAAGTGGTAAAAAAATTATTTTAGCCGATGGCTCAAGTATTACGCTTAATGGAAAGTCAAGCTTAACTTATCCTAGATCTTTCAATAACAATGAAAGACGAGTAAAATTAACTGGTGAAGCATTTTTTGACATTGCTAAAAATCCTGATAAAGCCTTTATTATATCGGTTGAAAATGCGGAGATAAAAGTTTTAGGAACATCATTTAATGTATATGCTTCTAATGATAACGTTGAAGTTCTTGTTGAAACAGGAAAAGTTAAATTATCGATTGCCAAAGAACCTAGCAAAGCCATTTTGTTGGAGAAAGGTGACTTTGGAGTATTAAGTGAAAGTCTTCTTAAAAAAACAGCTCAAAATGATGAAAACTATCTTTCATGGAAAACTCAATTAATGGTATTTAAAGCTATGAGCTTGCATAATGTTGCCAAAGTAATTAACCGAACTTATCAAGTAAATATTCAGTTTAGCGATACTGCTATTCAAAAACTACCAATAACTACGACATTTGATCAAACACCTCTCGATGATGTTTTAGAGAGCCTGTGTCGTCCACATAACTTAAGTTACGAAAAAAGTGGAGCTAGTATTATCATTAAAAAAGAATTAAAATAGAATTTCTAAAATGAAGACTAAAAAAGAACATATCAAATACATTTGCAATCCTTTTTTTAAGGGTGTGCTTGTTGTATGTATATGTCTTGTTAGTTTTCAGATTTCTGCTCAAGAAAATCTATTGCAAAATAAAACATCTGTAAATTTCACTGAACTTTCCATTACTGATGCTTTAGATACTTTAGCGGCAAAAAACAATTGCTGTTTCACCTACAATTCAAATTTATTTTCAAAAGAGAAAAAGATTAATTTGAAAGAAATAAATGCTCCTCTCGACATTATTTTACGAAAACTAATTCCTGATACAAGTCTCAATTTTCAGCTTGTTAATAAGCACATTATAATCGTTCCGAGCAATTACAAAAAGAAGAAAGCAGTTACAACTGAACTTATCCCATACCTATCTTATCGAAATATTAGTGGTAAAATTACAGATCAAAATTCAAAAACGGCTTTGGCCTATGCTAGTTTGGGGCTTAGAGGAAAACATGTAGGCACAATAACCAATCAGGATGGAGATTTTACGCTTACCTTATCATCTAACAATATTCATGATACATTAGTTGTTTCTTACGTAGGATATAAAAACACAGAAATCCCAGTCTCTGAAATAAAAAATAACACTTTCAATATCAAACTAAAAGAAGATTTCATTTCGCTTCAGGAGGTTATTATTCGAAACAAAGACCCAAAATCTTTAATCAAAGCGGCAATTAATAAGATTGAAAATAATTACCCTCAACAACCGGCTAATCTCACGTCTTTTTACCGAGAATCAGTACTTAAAAACAATAAGTATATGATTTACCTGGAATCCATTTTAGATATCTATAAAACTCCTTATAATGGAGTGGACTATAAAGACAAAGTTAAAATATTTAAAAGCCGTAAAATATATGATGTTTCGCGTTTAGATACAATTTCTTTCAGATTAAAAGGTGGGATACAAGGTTGCTTATTCTTAGACATCATTAAATACAAACCGGAATTCCTGAATCCCGAATACATGCATTTTTACAATTACTATTTATCAGATATTAGTAGTTTTGACAATAAACCCGTTTACATTATCGAATTTAAATCTAAACCGAACTTAACGGCTCCTTTAATGGAAGGGAAAATAATTATAGCTACAAGATCATTAGCAATTATAAGTGCTGAATTTGGTTATGATCCTGATCGATTACCTGAAATAACAAGACAATTTATAAGCAAAGGAAATGCAAAGACAAAGGTTAAAGCATTGCATGTAGATTATGCTGTCAACTACCGACAAATAGATGGGAAATATTACTTAAATCATAGTTTAGGGAATTTAAAATTTAAAGTGCGAAATAGAAAAAAACTATTTTCTCAAAGTTTTTCGACATCCTTCGAAATGGCAACTACTAAATTGGATACAACTAACATTAAAAGATTTAAATACAGAGAAACAATATCTCCAGAAACAATAATGTCAACAAAGAATTTATCTTACGACCAAAATTTCTGGGGAAACCAAACCTTTATTAAACCCGAAAAGAATATTAAGGAAGCAATAAAAAGAATTAACAGCAGCATGCAACAGGTGGCTATGGAAACTCAGAAGGAAGATTAAAGAAATATTTATGCCCTACACTTGTCCCACCTGCAAAAGAACCGTATCAGGTCCAAATCAATACCATTCTTGTTATATTACCGATAAAGAAACTCATTTGAAAAAAATGGGTACAGAAATAGAAGCTTTATTTGAAACACTTCTCTCCTTCCTTCAATCTTTCGATGTAATTGAAATCATCTACCTCAAAACCTGTATTCAATTTAAGATCGGCGCAACATTTTTATCTGTTTACCCAAGAAAAGACAGGTTGATATTAGAATTTCAATTAAGAAGAGAAGAAGATCAATTCCCTATTTATTTCTGTAAAAGGATGTCAAAAAATAGAGTTCTTCATCGTATTGCAATTGCAGAAATAGTAGATTTTGATCAGCAATTACGAAACTGGCTCTTGGAAGCATACCACACAATAAAAAAGAAATAACAATTGTGTCCAAAAAAATATGTCATTCTAAAAGTCTTCCTATTTTTGTAATTCTTTAGCTTACATTAAAATATTCTAATTACAATAAATGGGGAGTAAAATAAAAAGTATCGCACAAAATTCTATTGGACTTATAATTGGTTCTGTATTTCTGTTTCTCACATTACGTGAAAAACCAATGGGACCTGTATGGGAAAGTTTAGCGAATGCGGACTATTTTTTCATCTTGCTAAGCTTCGTATGTTTATTTATCGTTTTCTATTTACGAGCTCTACGTTGGAAATTATTAATCGAAGAATCTGGAGAAAAACCAAAATCAGATAAAGTTTTAACTTCTATCTTAATAGGCTACTTTGTAAATAGCTTTACCCCAAAATTTGGTGAAATCATTCGCTGTACATCACTTCAAAAAACGACAAAAGTACCAGTTGCAGTTTCCATGGGAAGTATGATGGCCGAAAGAGCCTACGATTTGCTAATTCTTGGATTAGGCGTATTTGTCATTTTTTGGATTGAATTAGACCGTTTACAAACTATAATAGATTCTACAATTGGAGGAGTATCTCATATTTATGGCTACCGATATTTGTATGTTTTTCCGATTGCCTTTATAGTTCTATTTTTTCTATTCTTAATTAGCTTACGCAGATTAAAGAAATCGGAAAGAGGTATTGTAAAAAAGCTTATAGCATTTTTACAAAGTATGTTTTTATCCTTAAAACAAGGATTACTACTAAAAAAACGCATCCAATTTATAATACTTACCATTCTTATTTGGGCATTCTTGGTACTTCTAAACTACATCTATTTACTTTGCCTACCTGATACTTCAGGTTATTCCATTAGCTTTGCCTTGATCATTTTATTTGTTGGAGGCATTGGCTGGGCACTGCCAAGTCCGGGAGGAATAGGTACAACTCATTTTTTCTTGCTTCAATTATTTCTCGCCTATCAATTGGATCCAAATGCTGGAATTAGTTTTGGAATCCTTTCGAATGGCTTAACATTTATAGGTACAATTCTTCTTGGTGGTTACGGATATTTCCGATATTGGGTAGAAACAAAGGCAAAAAATGAAATAAAAACGTCCTAAAGTAAAAAAGGATACTCATCAAGGATGTAAAGCATTCCACAAAATCATATTTTAGACCTATCTTTGTGCGATAAATCATCTGAATACAAAAAATGAAATTTAGTCAATATAGTTTTTCTCCAGATATTAAGAAGAATCTCGCAGGTTTAGGTTTTAATCGACCTACCGATATTCAATACAAAGCCATACCTCCAATCGTTAGAGGTGAGGATGTGCTTGCAATTGCACAAACTGGTACTGGAAAAACAGCAGCTTTTGCAATTCCTATTATCGATAAATTGCACAAAAGCAAAACAAGTAAACGCAGCGAAGAGATCAAATGCGTTGTTATGGTTCCCACTCGCGAACTTGCCATTCAAATTACCGAAGTTTTTCAAGAACTTGGTAAACACACAAAGGTGATAAGCTTTTGTGTTTTTGGCGGCGTAGAACAAGCTCCTCAAATTGCGAGTTTGGAAGACGGTATTGATATTCTTATCACTACTCCTGGAAGAATGTTCGATTTGGTTAGTCAAGGTCATATTTATTTGGACAAAGTTGAAACTTTAGTTCTTGATGAAGCTGATCATATGTTGGATTTAGGTTTTATTAAAGACATTCAAGATTTAATAACCTATCTTCCTAAGAATCGTCAAACCCTGTTTTTTTCAGCCACGATTACTCCTAAAATTAAAAAGCTAGCCTATTCTTTAGTTCGCAGTGCTATTCGTATCCAGATTTCACCAAAGGATCCTGTTTCTAAAAATGTAGAGCATGGAGTTGCTTTTGTAAGTATGGATGACAAGCGCTTCTTTTTAGAACGATTAATTAAAGAGCATACAGAAAGTAAGATTCTTGTTTTTGTACGTACAAAAATTAGAGCTGAAAGAGTGCACAAAGCGATGGAACGTGTTGATATTGCTAGTCAAACAATTCATGGAGATCGTAAACAAGATGATCGACTAGTTGCTTTAGAATCGTTCAAGTCTGGTGAAGTTAAGGTTCTAATTGCGACAGACGTAAGTGCACGTGGTATCGACATTGCAAATGTTGATTATGTAGTAAATTACGATATGCCTGATGTTGCGGAAAATTACGTTCACCGTGTTGGTAGAACTGGCCGTGGTGTTCAAAAAGGATTGGCTATTTCATTTTGCTGTCCTGAAGAAGAACAAAATTTACTTTCGGATATTCAAGAATATACAGGAACAGAGATTCAAGTAATGGATATCTCTAAAGGAGAATATACTGCTACGATTGATTTCTCGGAAGATTATTCAAAAAGCTTAAAAGAATTGATGGACGAAGCAGAAGACTTCTTGGAAAATCCAAAAAAGAAAAACGCTAAGAAGAAAGCGGTTAAGAAACTTAAAAAGAAGAAAAAATAATATTTTAAAAAGAACCTCAAACTCATACGAATTTGAGGTTCTTTTTTAAGAAATCATTTTTATTACCACTTCTTTGCTTTTCGGCAAAAATCGAAATATATTCGTTTCTCTAAAACTAAATATACACCTATGCAATCACTAATCTCTCCCGAAAACAATTTGGTTTTGTTTTTCGTGGTAGCAGGAGCTGCGGCTTTTGGTCTTTACTCCGAGCACAAAAAATGGTTTGGAAAATTATCAGGAATATTAGTTACCATGATATCCATGTCGCTATTAGCAATGGCTGGAGTCGTACCGGTAGCATCTAATCCTACCATAAAAGTAGATGTGTACGAAATGGTATTCTCCTACTTTATTCCTATTTCAATTCCAATGCTACTATTTAGCTCCAACATTCTAAAAATAGTAAAGGAAAGTGGCAAATTGCTTATCGCATATATCTTAGGAGCAATTGGTATTGTTATAGGCTGCTTTATTGCCTATCAATTTATTGATTTAGGAGCAGATTCTGGAAATACAGCAGGGGTTATTGCCGCTACCTTAATTGGAGGAAGTGTAAATTTTATTGCAGCAGCTGAAATCTTAAACTTTAGCACCAATCCACTATTTACAGCAACAATTGCGGTTGATAATTTTGTATCGAACATGTATACCTTGTTTCTATTCCTAACACCTTCCCTCCTTTTTCTTGCGCGTTTCTTCGTTAAACCAAAGAAAGAAAATGAAGTGGAAGATACTGCGGCATCAGAAAAAACTAAATTTCCAATGACTTTAGAGCGAATAGCTGTTTCTGTATTTATTGCTGCATTAATAGCAGGATTGGGAAACCTTTTGGCTCCCTATTTGCAAGGTTTATTGCACACAAAACTAAACTTGAGCATATTAGTAATTACGGTCTTGGCGGTACTTGCTGCCAACTTATTCCCTAAACGATTAAAGCCTTTGGAAGATACAGCATTCTCGCTTGGTTTGTGGATGATGTACATCTTTTTAGCTGTAATTGGCGCTGCAACAAACATGACACAGATTTTTAGTATTGGCCCGGCAGTTTTAGGCTTTTACTTAACCATTATGATCTTCCATTTCTTGTTTATGATGGCTTTAGCTAAACTCTTTAAACTGGATGTTTACGAGGTAGTTATTTCATCGGCAGCAAACATTATGGGACCTTCAGTTGCTGCTCCTATGGCAGCATCTATGGGACAAAAGAAATTGGTAACTCCTGCAATTCTAGTTGGGATCTTAGGTTACATCATCGGAACCTTTATTGGTGTTTCTATCGCCATTTTTCTTAGTTAGATATTTTTAAAACCAGATATATAGAAAGGCTTTGCATTACTGCAAGGCCTTTTTCTATTGCTAAAAATAGTGACTCCCCTTGTTTAAAATGTCACACCTAGTAAATATAATATAGAACCATTCTATTAACATATATTACTCCTTCGTTAATCTATTTTTATACATTTAATCAATTAATCAACTCAAACCTGATACAAATGAAAAAATCTAATATCATTGATCTAGCCCTTAAACTCTTTGGGATTTATGTAATCATTGTTGCCTTAATCTTTATAAAAGATTTCCACTTTTTGAAATTCTTTTTCACTCAAAAAGATCCGTTATCAATAGATATTCTTTCTATAGTATCCTTTTTTGCAGGGGGAATAATCCTCATTTCAATTGGTTTTATTTTGATTTTCAGATCATCAAAAATAGCAAAGAAAATCTGTAAAGAAGATATTGAATTTGATTTTACAATGGATCCTAATTACAGTAAAATTTTGGGAATTTCATTAATGATTTTTGGACTGTATATTCTGATTTTTCGATTTCCATATTTCATATCAAGCATAAGTCAAATAATAAACCACCTGACGAGAGATGTCCCTCAAGAAAAAGCATCAATTATCTTTGCAATTTGTTCTTTGTTTCAATATCTATTTGGATACCTTTTATTAACTAATTCTAAAGCCATTTCAGCTTGGATCATTCGAATCAATCAGAAGAACATGGGCGAAGCATAAATTCCAGAAGAAAGATACCTAAGATATCAACTCATTAAGAACTTAAGAAGCCAAGGTCACAACACCTTGGCTTTCTTAGTCAAAACTACAATGGAGAGCATGTACTTAATTCTCGTCAATCAAGCCACGAAAACTTCTCTTTTCAAATTGTTCATGGGCATCATTTCTAATTGAGTAGATGCCATTTTTTTGTTGCCGGTGGAGGCATCTATTCTGGTAAATGAATCCCTGTATAAAAAAAGAGGTCATCTACCCGAGTAAATGCTCTCTCTCTGATAAAAAAACAAGCTTCTACTTGAGTAGAAAGATACTTTTTATTAAAAAAATCCTCATCTACTCGAGTAAATGGATACTTTTTGCTAAAATAAACCTCATCTATTTGAGTAGAAGGTGCCTTTTTATAGAAGAAAAAGGCTTCTACTGGAGTAGATTTCATCAAAATATATAACAAATTTGGATCTCATAAGGCTACAATAATAAGCTCTTTCATTATAATATTTAATTATTTTCTAATTTATGATACGTGTATACCCCTTTTTAATTGTCTATTGATTAGAAAGAGATTAAATTCCCTTTTCAATTATGCATAATTTACTCTTTACAAAATAAATGGAACACACGTTACAAAGCCATTCGTACGAAAAGCTAACAGAATCGAAAATAGAAATGCTATTTAAAGAGCACTATTCTATTTTAACTGCCTATGCGAACAAATTCCTTTCCGACCTAGATGATTCTAGGGAGATTGTTCAAGATGTTTTTGTGAAACTATTCGATAACAAAGATTCAATTAAGATACATACGTCGGCAAAAGCACACTTGTTTACTTCTGTTCGCAATGCTTGTTTAAATACCATTAAGCAGCGAAAAAATCATGCAGAACATCACGATAACATCAAATACTTGAGTTCTGGTGCAAGCATGCAAGCAGATAAAATTCTTGAACAAACAGAATTAGAGCATGAAATTTATAAGGCGATAGATGAATTGCCAGAACAATGCCAACGAATATTCAAACTAAATCGTTTCGATGGTTTTACCAATCAGGAAATAGCCGATCAATTAGGCATTTCAAAAAGAACAGTGGAAACACAAATCTCAAAAGCGCTAAAAAGTTTACGAGTTAAGATTGGCCCAAGCCTTACAAAACTCCTAATCATCTTCCTCTTAAATGTGCTTAAATAATTTTTGCATTTTTTTTCAATTTAGAATACGTGTGATGACAAACTTACTTGTCTTACTATTAGAAACAGAAAAATGAAGAATAACAATCAACATATCGACGAGCAGCTTTTAGTAGCAATATTAGAAGAAAAAGCTACGGATCAGGATCAACAAAATTTCCAGAATTGGATAAAAGCTAATCCTGAGAATGAAGAGACTTTTCAAAAAATGCTGAAAATATGGAAATCGAGTAAAGAGATTGAAGTATTTCAAAAAATTGATGAAGCAGCTGATTGGAAAATGATTAAAGCTAAATCAAAGAAAAGTATCAAATTAAATAGAACAAAGTTGGTGATGCGATATGCTGCAACAGTTCTCCTACTTCTTTCTTTAAGCTTGGTTTATTTATATCAAACCACTCCTGGATTTGGAAAATATGCTCAGAGTCAAGCAAGAATGCAAAAAGAGCAGGTTCTTTTGGCAGATGGAACAGCAGTATTTCTAAACAAAAAGAGTAAAATAATTTATCCTAAATTTTTCAATTCAAAAATCAGAAATGTAGAATTGGAAGGAGAAGCTTACTTTCAAGTGAAGCGCAATCCTACCAAACCATTTATAATCAAATCTGGAGATGCAATAATTGAAGTGCTTGGTACCAGCTTCAATGTTAGCAACAAACCAGATGGAACAACAATTGTGAGTGTGAACTCTGGTAAGGTCAGTCTAAAAAATCAGAATACTGGTGAATTGGTCTATCTAACCAAAGG
>JADGFH010000882.1:916-2497 GCA_016743925.1 Labilibaculum sp. | reverse complement strand
CTCTTAATACTATATAAATATAGCAAAAAAACATCATAAAAGCTCATTAATAACCCTATACTTCAGCACTTTACGATCTTAACTTAATGACATTGAGTGCGCGATTCCATCGCGTTCTATTGTAAATTAAACCACACGATATAATCGTGCGGTAGCGATAGGTAATTTGGAAACTTATTGATACCCTCACTTGGAGTGAGAGCATCAAAATAATTAATTAATCTCCCTTCCATAATACACGTGGCTGCACCATTCCCCATCAATATTAGCGATATTAGGTAGTGTTGCCCATCGTTCGAAAGCGTATTTTTCGAGTAGCCTAATACTGTGGGTATTGGGTTCTAATAAAATGGCAAAAAGGTGTTTGATATTGTAGTTTGGAGCGTGTTTTATGGCAAAATCCATGAGATTGCTACCAATGCCTTTACCCTGATGATTTTCATGAAGATAGTAACTTACTTCTGCTGCTGTTTGTAATGCTCTTCTGCCATTTCGGTAAGGAGAATAACACATCCAGCCAACTACGATTCCATACTCTTCAACGACAAAAACAGGATGAGTCTCAGGATTGTGCGAAGCAAACCATTCGTTGCGCTCTTCCATGCTGATTTCTTCCAAATCGGCAGTACAATATCTTTTGCGCACAGCCTGATTGTAGATATCGTTAATTGCGCTTAAATCGGTTTGGGTGGCTAGGCAGATTTTCATTGTATTCCTTTTTTTTGAGTGATCAAGATAATGAAAATATAGATTTACTAATCTCTAAATCCCTTGAAGGAGACTTCTTCCAAAAAATCTTCAGAAAATGATCTAAGGATTATCTATATACTACCTACCAGATGTCTATTTAGGAGCAATGTTCTTAATGAAAATGTGATTTATTTCATCATCCTGTAAGTATTCAATGTCTTCGTAAAACGCCTCTTCTACCATATTATTTTCGTCAGCCTGAGGCAGCTTCTTATAGCCACATCTGAAATAGAATGAGTTGAGTCTTTCTTGTGCTTTATCGTAATTTTTGTCGTTGGTGATTCCTTCGAAACCTATAGGAAAGCTTTTAAGAGCCAAATAAGCACAGGTCGATTTAAAATAGATATCTAAACTGTTTAAAACATATTTACCATATCCTTTAGCTCTGTATTTTTCTTTTATCTCCAACCGATTGACAAGCAAAATATTCATATTAAAACTATCGCCCACCAATTCTATAAGCTGATCATTAACATTAGAATAGGTATCGTCTAATATGGCTTTACCCACCTCAAGAGATGAAGTAGATTTATCAAAAGCATCCTTTAAACTAGAATAGCCGGCATCGAAATTTAAGTCGTACATCTCTAAACAAATCGTTCCAATCTCGACCTCATTCCTCTCATAATTATCAAATTCATTATCTGATTGTATCAAGATCTTCCCCTCGTAAGTCGTCATATTCGGATGAGAAGCATAATCTACATCTAACAAATGCGAAAAACGGTATTCTACTCTAACATTTTCGTCCATATATTCAATATTTTTATTGAGATGCAAAGGAAGTAAAAACCTCTAGAATAGTAAACAGACATTCATTTGATTTCTAAG
>JADGFH010000882.1:0-906 GCA_016743925.1 Labilibaculum sp. | reverse complement strand
ATAATATTGTGCGCTAGCAATGAATTTAATCCAATTAAAAATGGCCATTAGAATTATCCAATGGCCATTTTAATATTTTTAATTTCTGAACTATCCTGGAAATTTTGGAAATTTCTGGAAATCAGGATCACGTTTTTCAAGAAAAGCATTCTTTCCTTCTTGTGCTTCCTCCATTAAGTAATACATCATGGTTGCATCACCAGCAAATTCCATTAAACCACGTTGTCCGTCTAATTCTGCATTTAAACCACGCTTAATCATACGCAAAGCCATTGGGCTGCGCATCAACATGGTTTTGCACCAGTCTACGGTTTCGTCTTCCAGTTGCTCCAAAGGAACCACTTTATTTACCATTCCCATTTCCTCAGCCTCGACTGCAGTATATTGCTTGCAAAGGAACCAAATTTCACGAGCTTTCTTTTGTCCAACCTGGCGAGCCAAATAAGAAGATCCGAATCCTGCATCGAAACTACCAACTTTTGGTCCTGTCTGCCCGAATTTTGCATTATCAGAAGCAATCGTTAAATCACAAACTACGTGCAACACGTGACCACCACCAATGGCATATCCATTTACCATTGCAATAACCGGTTTCGGCATTGAACGAATCGCTTTATGCAAATCCAATACATTTAAACGAGGTACTCCATGGTCATCAATATAACCACCAACGCCTTTTACATTCTGATCTCCACCAGAACAAAATGCTTTATCGCCAGTTCCTGTAAAAACAATAACACCAATATCGCTGCGTTCACGGCAAATATCCATCGCATCCAACATATCAAAGTTAGTTTGCGGACGAAATGCATTATAAACCTCTGGTCGATTGATTGTAATTTTTGCAATCCCTTCGAAAAATTCGAATTTAATGTCTTCGTATTCTTTAATGGTAGTCCAGTTTCT
>JADGFH010000115.1 GCA_016743925.1 Labilibaculum sp. | reverse complement strand
GTTGGCCTAATGTATAGCCTTTTAGGTACATCAAAAAGTAACCTTCAACTTGAGTTGAACGGATTTTATATGCATCTAGAAGACATGATTCGCTTTACAAAAAGCTCCTGGGGAGGTGCTAAGTACCAAAATTTTGGGGAAATGCAAACCTTGGGCGTAGAGTTCGAAGCCAAAGCTGACATACTGTCTGCACTATACGCTTATGGTAATATCACCTATCAAGACTTGCGCGATGTAAGAGATTTTAAAGAAAATAGTTCGATTTCTAACCCTTCCAAAAATATGCGAATGCCAAATATACCATATCTATTTGCTAATGTAGGATTGGAATTCCATAAAGAAAACCTACTGGGAGGTAAGGGACAAAATACACGTGTTTTTGCTGACCTTGCTTTTGTGGAAGAATACCTTTACGACTTTGAAATGACAAACGACCAAAGGGGTATACCACGTAGTACGACAATAGATTTAGGTTTTGAACATAGCATTATGAACGAACACCTATTTATTTCAGGGAAAATAAAGAATCTAACCGATGCAAATATCCTTTCTGAGTTTAACAGACCATTACCCGGACGTGTTTTGGGGTTAAAACTGAGGTACATATTCAAATAACAATTAAATTACAACACAATGAGAAAAATAAGTTCTAAAATGATGCTATTGCTAATGGGAGTAATAGTAATGAGTACAATAACAAGCTGTGAAAAAGATGAAACAAATTCTCCAGATGTACAAAAGGCTAAACACCTAATAGTAACTACAGTGAAGAATGCAGATGGAGTGAGTGGTTCTTCTTATATGAAGTTAGTTGCCAAATTTTCTGGTGATATTAACAACTCCAATGCTGTTCAAGTAAATTTTGGAACAGGTATAGGTGTTAGAGGTAAGGATATCTTTGTGTTTCCTTCCTTTGGTAAAGATGGCGACTATAATTTCCAAAAATATACTTATAATGGAACTACAAGTTTAGGCGTACCAACAAAGTTACCCTTACCCCCAAATTCAGGAGCATCAAATATCACAATAATAAATGACGAAAAGATGTATGTCCCTGCTTATGGTATCGGTAAGGTTCTTATTATTAACCCTAAAACAATGAAAAAAACAGGCGAAATAGACCTTGCCGAATATGCCCACGGCGACAATAATCCAGATCCTGGTAACGGCATTATTCGAGATGGCCTATATTACCTTTGCTTAGGTCAAGTAGGAGCAGACTATATGCCCTATGCAGACTATCATCAAATAGATATGGCTGTTATTAACCCTGAAACAGATAAAGTAATAAAAGTAATTTCTGAAAAATCCACAAACTTATCTTTTCCAACACGAACAATGGATAACTCAAAAGGTATGATTTTTACTGACGAGCAAAATGATATGTATATTGCCTGTGTTGGTGAATTTGGATTTGACCCAACCTACTTAAATAATGGTTTTGTATGTATTCCTTCAGGAAAAACAGAGTTTGATGTATCTAAATCTTGGGATATTTCAAACACGACCATTGAAGAGACTTCTTACAAACCTGCATCTATTTTGAATTGTAAATATATTGGCAATGGAAAGCTAGTTGCTTATGTAGCTATTTTTGAATTGTTAGATATGAATAGTCCTTATACCTCAAGAAATTCAATGGCTGTGCTTATTAACCTCAATGCCAAAACTATAAAGGAAATAAAAGGTATTCCTATTACAGATGGACATAGTGTTCCTATTAGTTCGTACAAGGATCTTGTTATCATCGGAGCTTATGGAAGCGACAAAGCAGGCTTTTTTAGCTATAATCCAACAACTGATGAAGTCATTCACATGGTATCAACGATAGGGAACCCTGCATCATGCCATTATGTTAAGTAAGTTTTCATTAAAGTTATTGTTACTGAAAGAAGTCTGAATTTGAGAGGTGTTCTTTTATGATAGAAGAATTTAAATGAGACTCTTTATAGTAGAGGCTTTATTCTAATTTTGGTTCTAAGATTAAATGGTATAATAATTATCGGGGAGATTAAATTAGTCAACAATGAGAGTTGGAAGATGGGAGACAGACTTTGAGAGTAGGAGGATAGCACTTTCAAACTCTAGGCTTCCAACTCTCATCTTTTATATCAAATTCTCAGTTCCTGATTAGAGATTCTTCGTAAATAATTCATGCTTAAAATAACCATTACAATACAATCTGGCAATTCGGATAGTTTATTGAAAGCAGCAAGAACTTATGGCTGACTATATTCTTAATATAACAGCGCCAATAATTACATACGACCTAAATATAAGTACCGGCAAGTGTTTAGAATGAGAAACCTTTCTTAATACAATGCAACACATATAATAAATCAGAATGGGAAGTCTATTTTCTATATATCGGAACTGTTATTGGTGCAGAAATTGGACAGATTTGGATTCAATAACCATCTGTGTTGTGAGAGGTATTATCATGACGATTATCTTCTTGTTTGTTTCTACATTGATAATTATAGTCGAATGTATGATATGTTTTTGTAAGGATCGAATATGAACTGTTGTTCTTGCCTTTATTGTGGTTTATTCCTACTTTATTCAAACCGCCTTCTTTTCTAAAATCATCTTTAGGGGCGATTAATTAAATCCCAAATTCTGGTAATTTCTTTTAAATTGAGAATAGTTTATATGAATCCTAAGGCATCTAAAAAGAGCTTAGATTTATGAAAAAGTTTAAGAAAGCAAAATTCAGTAATGATTCTTGGTTAGATGAACATAGGGAATTCTATCCATTTTTTATGCGCTTAAAAGATGAATTGAGTCATATTGATTCCATATCAGACCAGATTACCTACCTAAAGCAGTCCCGTAAAGAGCTTGTTCTAGAATTTAGTGAAAAAAATAAAGATTTTTATGAATCTCCCTTGAACTTATATTTTGAAGCCCGATTGGATTGCCTTAAAGATTTGCTGCATTTTCAAAATATGCTTGTTAAGAATTCCTCAAACATGGTATGGTCAGGTCAAAAATCAGATTTCATTGAGTTGGTTTTATCTCTTAAATTATCAGATGTAATAGGATTAAAAGATGGGTGTCAGATAACACGTAAAAATCTTTTTAGACAATTCGAATCATTTCTTGGAATGGAACCCATCAATGATCTAGCGAGTCGAATCCATAAGTTAAAATCACGTTCTAATACAACCCCATTTCTTGATGAATTAAAAGAGAATTGTGATCATTTCTTAAACGACGAAGAATGAGATTTTGATCTAAATTTAATCTTATGTATTGTATTTAGCACTATAACTAACTGATAATCATGTGCAGCCTGCATGTAATCTCGAATTTGGCGAAGCAATTCGATGCAAGTCTGTGAAAATCAGATACCAACCTAAAAAAAATAAAACGAGCCACCTCTTGTATTTTGCGGTTTATACCCTTCTATCCCTAAAAGGATTTAAATTATTTTATATGCAGCCTGCATAATTTTTTTCATGCCCTTCCCTAAACTTGTTGTATCCATTCGATGTGTAACACATCGTCATTCGTGATTATTAATTCGTAATTTTTTCGTTATGCAACAAGAAAAAGAAATCGTAAAAATGTATTTGGGAATTTTGGATAGAGCAAAATCCATTGAAGATCTTCTCAAACAAATCTCCTTGAATGAAAGAAACCCATTAGGGGATACTTACTTGGATACCGATGAAGTATGCAAGTTGCTTAAAGTATGTAAGCGTACACTACAAAAGTATCGCGATGAGGCAAGTATTTCTTTCATCCAGTTCGGAGGCAAAACCCTCTACAAAACAAGCGATCTCAAACAAGTTCTTGAAAAGAACTACCAACCCGCACTAAACTCTTAACCAAACTTGGTCACTGAGTGTGGTTCCTGAGCGGAGTCGAAGGACGAAGTGCAACTCATCGTAATTCGTAATTTCTAACTCGTAATTCTTTTTTCCACTTTATCCTTGAATTACTTTCTCCTTTAATCACTTTAACCTTGTTTGCCATGCAAACTATGAACATCCCCATAGAACTCTTGGTGTATGCACTTTCCAATAGGAAAGTCAACCCGCTTCGACTTTTCTTATATCTGAAAAGTCAGAGTTCGGGATATGTCTCATGGGATGAGGAGCAAAGAGAAAAGATACGCTTGGCACTTGAAATTAAGTCACCGAAAACACTTCAAGCGAACCTCTCTTGGTTGTTAAAGAATTCTTGGGTGACGATGAATTCCAAACGTGAATGTGTTAGAGTTGTAGGTTACCTAGTTCTGGCAAAGAAACTCAATTTTCAATCTGCTACCGGTGCAATATACGAGCAGCAGAATTTCAACAACTTCCGCCCATTCATCTATGCTGCGGTGGTTACCTATTACCTTCAATACAAAGATAGGATAGCAAGGCAGTCGGCACGAAAAAAAGGGCGTACCACGATGAATTGTCGCTACCGTGATCTTCCAGCAGATTACCTGGCTAAGGTGCTGAACTTAGGTAAATCCACTATTGTCCGATACCGACAAAAAGCATGGGATGCAGGCTTTATAAAAATGAAACATCGGTTTAAGCCATTGTTTTTGCCTATAGAAGAACTCGAGTTTTGTCGCATCTATGGCGATGAGGATGCTTGGCAATTGGTCATTCACAACAACCAAGTCAAAATCCAACTTTCCAACGCCATAACATCCTATATTTTTTTGCGCACAAAACCCAGTTTGAAAAAGCATATTCAGGCAAGGAAAAAAGTGGACCCGATAAAAGAAGGGATTTAAAGGGAAACTGCGCCAGCAGCTTCTTCCTTTAAATCCCATCCCGATTCCTATCGGGACGATAAAATATTTGACGAAATACTATGCAAACTGTAAATCAATGATAACCGATAACTGACAACAAGTTCTTTTTGACCTTTAGACTCTTTGACTTTTGAGACCCCTCAATAATTCATCATTCCTAACTCGTAATTGTTAATTCATCATTCATAATTCTTAACTCATAATTAATCTAGAATCTCATGAATAACCTAAAAGCCTACCTCCAAAACCTATCCCAACAGATAAATATCCTGATCAGTTTCTTTTTAGAAAATGAAGTTCTTTTATCTTCAGGACTCATTCGAATACTGGATCAATCTCAATTGGAACTTAAGGATCTTTTAGATCTCAAGTTCGAGCTGGAGAGAAAAGTAAGCTTATTCGAAGCAATCGAGACAGTGATACAACATCCCCGATATTTTATGTCAGACTCACCGAAGAAATTGGTTCAGACCTACTCTGAGGAAAAGGATTTCAGAAGATTCTCTCCAGCCTTAAATACCTTTATGGTATACGCTAATGACATCGCCAAAGAGATGCTTAATGCCAATCACCAACTCGTTGAGAGCTTACCACCATTATACCAAAATATCCTTTCTAAGAGCCGAAGAAACAGGAGAGATGGCTTTTGTAATATCTTGCATAAAATTGTCTATGAACAAGCCTATCCAGTTAACCTAACTAAAGAATGCCATCGCATAACAAACTTCATCGCTCAACAATGTCAAAGTGGTAAATCGTTTGAAGATATCCATTCAATATTTAACCTAAAGGTTTAATAGTTAGACTTTAATCTTTTGTTGGTGAATGATCTTTTTCAAAGCTTCGGCATGACATTTTATTGTTGCCGCTTTGTGAGCAATATTGCCACTACTGAGATTAAGTGTGGCATCAATAATAATATTCAAATACATATCTGATAGTTGAACATTTTCTTTGCTTAGTTTTGTACTCATGATTTCTGATTTTGGTGATAATAAATCCTTTGATAGAGCATAATGGATTATCTGAGTAACCTTTTTCTCTCTTCAATTAAACATTGTTCTTCTTTAAGAAGGATGAATGCTTCATCAATGATTCTTTTATTTTTTCTATCATTCCGAAGCACGGCGTCAATCATACTTAAAGAATACCCTGATCGTTCCTTTAGCTTAGACCTGTAAGCATCAATGTTTTTCAGTTTATTTTTTAATTTTTTCAGATCGCTTTTCTTCATGATTTAACTATATTGCGCTTGTGTTGTAATTGTATTACTTTTGTGTTGCAACAGTATTTTCATTATTATAAATGTAAAGAATTTTTTCTTTACGTAACGCTGTTTTTCTATACTTAATTGTAATTTAGATTTATTCTATGAGTGATTTATATATAAATCAAAGACTTAAAATGTTTCTTGATTCGAAGGATTTTTCTAATCAAGATCTACGTATTGCTTTGGGAGTAAAGACAAGACAGCAAATTAGTAACTGGATGTTATCCAAAGAGAAAATGCCTGATAAGCATATTCTAACAGTTATCAATATGTTTGATGATTTAAATGCTCGTTGGTTAATTACAGGTAAAGGAGGGATGACAGATACTGAAAATGAACCTGTTGTTTTGGCAAAAACAAAAATCGATTCAGATTGTTGTCTAGATTGTATCGAGAAACAAGGCATGATTAAGTTGCTCGAGAAACAAGCTGACGATAAAAATGAAACCATATCAAAACTGAATGAAAAATTGGGCAAGTTGACCCAACAACTTGAAGATGCCCAAAGCAATTAAGCTTACTTATCTTTTTTACTTTCTTATAGATTATTGACACCTTTCTGGTTAACGCCAATCACGAACTCGTTGATACATTACCACCCTTATACCAAAATATCCTCTCTAAAAGCCGAAGAAATAGAAGAGAGGGCTTTAGTAATGTACTCCATAAGATCGTCTGCCAGCAAGCCTATCCAACCAACCTAACTAAAGAATGCCATCAAATAACTAATCTCATAAGTCTTCAATGTAAAAGCAAAGCCTCTTTCGAGCACTTGTTCTCATCCTTCAATCAATAAATATGCTTCTTTTTATTTGATAATTCTTTTTGTTAATCAAACTGTGATTATTTTATTAGTTTTGATAGCCAATTAGGAGAACGAATAAAACCCTCTGATTAGAATATTGAGATTCATTTTAAGAACCTATAAATCTCAGAAATAAAAGTATTAAACCCCGAACGATGATTAAAACAGACCTGACCGAAGTAGATGTATGCACAAATTATATCAGCCCTGCCATAGAGAAAGCAGGTTGGGATATGAAAACTCAAGTGCGTAGAGAAGTAGTTCTTACCGATGGTCGAATCATTGTGCAAGGAGATAAACATCACAGGGGAAAGCGAAAGAGAGTTGACTATATTCTTTATCACAAAGCTAATATACCTTTAGCAATTATCGAGGTGAAGGTTGATAAAGGTGCAGTAGACGAAGGAATGAAACAGGCTTTGGATTATGCCGATATACTGCAGGTTCCTTTTGTTTTTAGCTCCAATGGTGATGGTTTTCTTTTTCATGACAAGACCATCTCTGACGAGCAAGCTGAAAAGGAAATTTCCATGGATGAATTTCCTTCTCCTGAAATTTTGTGGAGTAAATATCTTGTAAATGAAAACATAATAGAGCCTGATGCGATTAAGATTGTAGATCAGGATTATCATGTGAGTGAAGGGGGAATGAGTCTTCGATATTACCAAACAAATGCGATCAACCGAAGCATTGAGGCTGTTGCTAAGGGACAGGACAGAATCCTTTTAGTAATGGCAAATGGTACTGGTAAAACCTATACCGTTTTTAATATTGTGTGGCACCTGTGGAAAGCGGGGGTGAAAAAGAGAATACTCTTTTTGGCTGATAGAAAGTCTATACTAAAGCAAGCTATGAATGGTACTTTTTCTCCATTTGGTAAAGATGCAATGCATATGATCAAAAGTCATAATATTGACATGCATAGTCAAGTTTATTTCGCATCATATCAGAGATTGACAATTAATGAAGGAACTAAGAAGGCTTATGAAGCTTTAAGTAAGGACTTCTTTGATTTGGTAATTATTGATGAATGCCACCGGGGGAGTGCTTCCGAAGCATCTGCATGGCGAGAAGTATTGCATTATTTCTCATCGGCAACTCAAATAGGTTTAACTGCAACTCCAAAAGAAACCCGTGATGTTTCCAATATCAGTTATTTCGGAGAACCTGTATATACTTATTCTCTAAATCAAGGTATTAACGATGGGTTTCTTGCGCCGTTTAATATCATCGATATTGGTATTGATGATATATTGAAATCAGAAGAAAGCTTAAAGGATATAATTGAAACAGAAGATGGTTTTCCCAACCCCCTAAATAATGATCATATATATCTTTCCGAAAAAAGAATGCAGTTTGTTGCTCGAAAGATCACTGAACACCTTAAGGAAACAGATCGATTTGCCAAGACCATTGTTTTTTGTCAGAGCATATCCCATGCAGATAGTATGCGAAAAGCCTTGATTAATGAGAATGCAGATTTGGTGAGTGAGCATCCCAATTATGTGGTGAAAATAACGAGT
Source organism: Labilibaculum sp. (assembly GCA_016743925.1). Taxonomy (GTDB): domain Bacteria; phylum Bacteroidota; class Bacteroidia; order Bacteroidales; family Marinifilaceae; genus Labilibaculum. Next base: position 3,103 of record JADGFH010000115.1, on the reverse strand, counting down.
GATGATGAAGTTGGCAAAAGAGAACTTGACAATTTTACAGATGTAGATGAACGTTTCCCTGTGATTGCTACTACATCAAAAATGCTAATAACAGGTGTTGACACCAGAATGGTGAAACTTATAGTATTGGATGCCAACGTTGGTTCGATGACTGAATTTAAACAGATTATTGGTAGGGGCACCGGCATTAACGAGACCAAAGGAAAAATGCACTTCTCTATTATGGATTTCAGGAAAACCTCTAAGCTGTTTGAAGATCATGATTTTGATAGTATTTCTGAACTTAATAGAGAAAACGTTAATGAGAATTTGGTAGCAGGATATGATGAAAAATTCGTTGATAAAACTGGAGATGGGAAGTCTGTTGAAATTATAGAGGATATAAATGATATTCAGAATAATAATACTGTTCTTGAAGTTGATAGCAATACAATAAATACCGTTCACAATCCAATAACGATAAAAGATACAGTAATTCCATCAGCATTTGATGTTGAACTTATAGCCAAGGAATTTGCAGAACAAATTACAAATTTCGATAAGGAGACAGGTCAGATTGTGGGAATACTTGGCGGCTGGGGTAGAGGTAAGACATATTTTTTTAAAAAGGTGTGTGATGAATTAAATCTAGTTTTTGATTCAAAAAATGGTATAAAGGAAACAGATAAGAGCGAAACTGAAACAGATACAATTATTAGCAATTTTATTTTAATAAAATTCCACGCTTGGAAATATCAGCAAACACCTGCAGTATGGGCTCATCTTTATCAGGTTTTTATTGAATCCTATTTGGGTGTAGGCTTGATAAAAAAATATTGGCGTATTTTCATGTTAAATTGTATGAGAAAGGGGCATTGGAACACTTGGATTACCTCTTTGTGCACCATTGTTTTTGCGATATTATGGTATTTTTGGATACCTACTAATACAAAAATTTACTTTTTAGACAGTACGATTCAATTCTTAGGAGGATTTTTTGCATTTGTTTTTCTAGCAATAAAAATTTCTTCTTTTGCTCGATTTGCTAAAGTGCCACTTAAAAGTTTACTAAATAATTTTACTGATTGCCCTTCATATGAGAATCTACTCGGTTTTCAGTCAGAAATACAAAAAGAATTTAAGGCTTTATTGAAGTCGTGGATTGATGTTGAAAAGAATAATAAAAAAAGAATATTACTTTTTGTCGATGATATTGATCGTTGTTCTCAAGATAGAATGATTGATCTAGTTGATGCTTTAAGAGTTGTTTTAGAAGATCCAGAAATTATCTCTCGTATGGTTGTTGTATTGGCTGCTGACGAATCAAAACTCAAATATGCCATAAAGCAAAAATACAGAGAATATAGTAAAGAGGATGGGGCTAAAGAAATTGAACATCTTAAACAATTGGAAAAAGAGTATATGGATAAGCTTTTTATCTTTTGTTTAAAGCTACCCGAATTAAATAACGAGCAAAGAATAGAGTATTTAAATAAGTTAATCGATGAGGAGGGGGGAGTTTCAGATGTGTCAAATAAAAAAAGTGAGAAGAACTCTGAAGAAGAACCAAAACAAGAAGCACCTTCGAGTGTTGAAGAGCATCCAAAGCCTGAAGTATTAGAATCGGAGGAAGAGATAGACTTTGAAGAAGAGATAGACCTTGAGGATCTGATTGATTCTGATGACGAATTAGATTCAGAGGAACAAGAGAAACTTATGATCCAACATGTAAGAATTACGGAGGAAGAAATGCAATACTTCCAGGATTCATTAAAAGATATGGTGAATTTAAGTCCACGGGCTATAAGAATTCAGTATTATCGTTTCCTTTTCGCTCGAAATTTATGGCTGGCCTTAAATAAAACAGAATTTCCATACAAACAGTTTTTAGATGGTCTATTTGATGTTGTCAATAGTGATGATAAAGAATCAGCCGAAATAAAATATATTCTCGAAATGGTTAAGGCGTATTAAGAATGGATTGGTATGTTCTCTAATTTATTTTGTTAATTTTGGGTTTACTTAATTCCTCATATTATATACGATTCTGCTACCATGAATAAAAAAGATCTGTCAGAAAGAGATATATGTTCCAAGTTTATCAATCCTGCCATAGAGAAAGCAGGTTGGGATATGATTAAACAAGTACGTGAAGAAAAGTCTTTTACGGATGGACGTATCATTGTTCAGGGGAAGATGCATACCCGAGGTAGAAAAAAAAGAGCAGACTATATTCTTTACTACAAACCAAATATGCCTATCGCTATTATCGAGGCGAAAGCTAACAAAAGAGGTATAGGTGATGGAATGCAGCAAGCTCTGGATTATGCTGATATATTGCAAGTCCCTTTTGTTTTTAGCTCCAATGGCGATGGTTTTATCTTTCATGACAAGACCATCAGTGAAGGACAAATTGAAAAGGAAATCTCACTGGATGAGTTTCCATCTCCTGAAGCTCTGTGGCAGAAATATTTGAAAAAGGAGGCTATTGAAGAGCCTAAGGCTGTAGAGATAGTTGAGCAGGATTACCATGTAGACGAGGGGGGAATGACTCCCCGATATTACCAGGCAAATGCCATCAACAGAAGCATAGAAGCGGTTGCAAAGGGACAGAACAGAATCCTTTTGGTAATGGCAACGGGTACAGGGAAAACCTATACGGCATTTAATATTGTGTGGCGTTTATGGAAAGCTGGGGTGAAAAAGAGAATTCTCTTTTTGGCAGATAGAAATGCCTTGTTAACTCAAACCAAGAATGGTGATTTCTCTCCATTTGGCAATGATATCATGCACATTATCAAAAATAGAAAGATTGATAAATCTTACCAAATATATTATGCCCTATACCAGGGATTGACCAGCAATGAAGAAACAAAGAATGCTTACAAAGAGTTCAGTAAGGATTTCTTCGATTTGGTAATTGTCGACGAGTGCCATCGAGGGAGTGCTTCCGAAGCATCAGCTTGGCGTGAGGTTTTAGATTATTTTTCTTCAGCAACACAAATTGGTATGACGGCAACACCGAAGGAAACAAGAGATATTTCTAACATTCATTATTTTGGTGAACCAGTTTATACATATTCTCTAAAACAAGGGATTGAAGATGGTTTCCTTGCACCATACA
>JADGFH010000881.1 GCA_016743925.1 Labilibaculum sp. | reverse complement strand
GTATTATCGACCGTAATATCCATACTCATCGTAATTTTAGGAGTTCTTGGACTCACATCTCTACCAAGAGAGCAGTTTCCAGAAATTGCACCTCCTACTGTTCAGATTTCAGCAAACTACCCTGGAGCTAATGCTGAAACTATTCTAAAAAGTGTTGTTGTTCCTATTGAGGAAGCCGTTAATGGTGTTGAAAATATGACCTATATGTCATCTACCTCAAGTAATGATGGAACAGCTAGTATAAGTGTTTATTTTGAATTGGGAACAAATCCTGACATTGCTGCTGTAAATGTTCAAAATCGTGTTGCTACAGTAAACAGCAAGTTACCACAACAAGTAATTCAGTCTGGTGTAACTACCCAAAAAGTTCAGAATAGTGTTTTGATGTTCTTCTCTCTTTACACAGAGAATGAAGATTTAGATGCAACTTTCATTGAAAATTATGCTCGTATTAACCTAATACCTATGATCAAAAGGGTAAATGGTGTTGGTAGTGCAAATGTCTTTGGATCAAGAGACTATTCAATGAGAATTTGGCTGAAGCCAGATAAAATGGCAGCCTATGGCTTAACACCTCAGGATATTTCAAACGCTTTAAGTGAACAGAATCTGGAAGCAGCACCAGGAAAATTTGGTGAAAATTCATCTCAGGCTTTTGAATACGTTATCCGATACAAGGGAAAACTTTCCACTAAAGACGAATACGGTAATATCATCTTAAGATCAGACGGAAATAATAACTTTTTAAGATTAAAAGATATTGCTAAAATAGAATTAGGAGCATTTAGTTATGGCACTAAAAATATTACCAATGGAAATCCTTCGGTTGCAGTTGCTGTGTATCAAACATCAGGATCTAATGCTCAAGAAATTATTAGGGAGGTCGTTGCAACCTTAGATAAAGCAAAAGAGGATTTTCCTAAAGGTGTAGATTACGTAATACCATTTAATACAAATGATTTCCTTGAAGCATCTATAAGTAAGGTAGTTATCACTTTAATTGAAGCATTCCTTTTGGTATTCCTTGTTGTATTCCTATTTCTTCAAGATTTTAGATCAACACTTATTCCTGCACTTGCGGTTCCTGTTGCTATTATTGGAACATTCTTCTTTCTGAATCTTTTTGGGTTCTCGATTAACATGTTGACCTTATTTGCTCTGGTTCTGGCCATTGGTATTGTTGTGGATGATGCCATTGTAGTTGTAGAGGCAGTTCATGCCAAACTCGATAATGGAGCGAAGAGTGCTAAGAAAGCTACAGTATCTGCCATGAGCGAAATTACTGGGGCAATTATCTCAATTACCTTGGTGATGTCTGCAGTGTTTATTCCGGTTTCATTTTTAGAAGGACCAACTGGAGCATTTTATCAGCAGTTTGCAATAACCTTAGCAGTTGCAATTGTGATATCAGCAATTAATGCCTTGACTTTAAGTCCAGCTTTATGTGCCTTATTATTGAAACCTCACAAGCCTAGCACGGAACACAAAAAAGGCCTAGTAAACCGTTTCTATACTTCCTTTAATACAGGATTCGATGCAATAACCGAACGTTATACCAATTCAGTGCGCTTTTTGATTCGCAAGAAATGGCTAACAGGAGTTATTTTAGTAGTCTTTCTTGTTCTTACAGGATGGTTTTTCAATACTACTCCTACCGGATTTATTCCAAATGAAGATCAAGGTATTATTTTCTGCGATATTACTTTACCTCCAGGAAGTACTTTAGATCGAACAACAGAAGTTGCAGCTAAAGTTGAGAAAATCATTAACGAAATTGATGTTGTTCAAGAGAACATGTTCGTGATTGGTTTTAGTTTAATGAGTAATACCAGAGGTGGTTCAAAAGCCTTTGCAGTTATTAAGCTAAAAGAATGGAATCAACGTAAGGAAGATCATCAACAAGTAAATGCTATAATTGGACAATTGTTTGGAAAAACTGTTGGAATAAATGAAGCAAGAATTCTATTCTTTGCCCCTCCTACTGTTCGTGGTTTTGGTAACTCCGATGGTTTTGAAATGCGCTTGCAAGATAAATCGAATGGAGAGTTTAGCGACTTAATGGCGAAAAGTGGTCAGTTTCTAGGAGCTTTAAACCAACGTCCTGAAATTAAATATGCAATTACCTCTTTTAACACTGGATTTCCGCAATACGAAATGGAAGTAAATGTGGAGAAAGTGAAAGAAGCTGGCATTTCTGTAAGTAGTTTATTTTCTACTCTTCAGGGATATTACGGAAGTTGGTATGCTGCTGACTTTAACCGATTCGGAAAACAATACCGTGTTATGATTCAGGCTGCTCCAGAGGATCGCGAGACCTTGGAATCGATGAATAATGTATTTATTAAAAATGCTCAAAATGAATTGGTATCAGTAAGTCAGTTTGTGAGTATGAAAAAGGTAAATGGTCCTGATGTTGTAAATCGTTTTAACCTATTCAACTCCGCTACTATTAATGGTAATGTAAATCCTGGTTACAGTACTGGAGATGCCATTAAAGC
>JADGFH010000880.1 GCA_016743925.1 Labilibaculum sp. | reverse complement strand
GTATGACGGTTTAATATTTATAAAAAAAACAAGTCCTTCTAGACTAATAAAAAAAACAACCGCTAATAAAAGTTAAAATTTATGGTCGCCAATGAGTAGTTTAATCCTTATAGCTATCGAGAACCCAAGAAACTTAGCAAGACCGATTTGCCCAATTAATGTGCATGAGATTTATGGAATAAGCAAAGAAAAAGCATCTAATAAGAAAATACTGATTATGAAACATACAATTTTTATTTTATTTATTGCATTATTATTAGGTTCGTGTCATCAGAGCCAGTCGGATAAAGCTGCTTTCATTGCAGATGATTTGATGATGGAAGAAGAAATGATTCCGATAACAAGACAAGAATTAAGTAGTCCACCACCTTTACCTCCAAGGGAGACAAAAGAAGTGATTAAGAAGAAAATCATAAAAGATGGACGGATTGGTATTGAAGTTCATGATTTAGAACGGACTAAAAAACAGATAGATTCTTTAGTGGTAAAGCATGGTGGATATTATGCGAATGAACGATTAAACAATTCGGATTGGCAAATGTCCTATAATCTGAAAATAAGAATTCCGAGTAATAAGTTTGAAAAACTGATTGGTGAAATTGAGACTGGCGGAGGTGAAATAAAGTATAAGGAAATTGATGCAAGAGATGTCACAGATCAATTTATTGATTTGGAAATTAGACTTGCAAATAAAAAGAATTACTTAGAAAAGTACAATGACCTATTGAAACAAGCTAAATCTGTTAAAGATATCCTTGAAATTGAAGAAAAGATTCGAGGAATTGAAGAGGAGATTGAAAGTACAACAGGGCGACTGAAATATTTAAGTGATTTAGTGGATTTTAGCACGCTCGATTTAGAAATATCAAAGCCCAAGGATTATAAATACCAACCCGAAAAACGTGATAAGTTTACAAAACGACTAAAGCATGCGCTTTCAAAAGGTTGGTTTGGATTTATGGACTTTATCGTGTTCGTGATTAAAATTTGGCCTTTCTGGATAATTATAGGAATTATAGTTTACGCTTGGAAAAAATATAGAAAACGAAAAAAGAATAAGAAATAACTGGGCACAACCAAAAGCAAACTTATCAGAGGCATTAATGAGCAGTTTGATGCCGAAGTATCGGGGCCAGCAAGCCAATTACCCATGTAGAATCATTTTTATGCTGTTATTCTTTTAGGCGAAAAAATACAATGCGGAACGTAATGCGCATTATTACACGCAATGTAGAGACGCAATGCATTGCGTCTCTACAAAATATCGGAATGTAAAACCTATACACAAGAATGGTAGAAAAATTTCAGAATAAATATAGAATAGTATCAGCCCGTTTGCAAAACTGGGATTATGGATCGAATGCCATTTATTTCGTGACCATCTGTACGCAAAATCGGATATGTTATTTTGGCGATGTTGTAGATGGGGAAATGCGCTTATCTGAAATTGGGAAAATTGTAGAAAACGAATGGGTGAAAACATTTGAAATGCGCCCCGATATGTGTTTGCAAATGGACGAATATGTAATTATGCCTAATCATTTTCATGCCATTATCCTTATTGGTGAAAATCAATACAATGCGAAACGTAAAGACGCAATGCATTGCGTCTCTACAACCAAAACCATCAATCCCACCGAATCAAAAAATAAATTTGGTCCCCAAACCAAAAACCTAGCATCGATAATGCGTGGTTTTAAATCGGGGGTAAGCATTAATGCATGTAGAATATGTGCCAATTTTGCTTGGCAGCCACGATTTTACGATCATATAATTCGAGATGATGATGCATTTCGACGAATAAGAAATTACATTAATGAAAATCCACTAAAATGGTCAGATGACAAATTTTATAATGTAGGGTAGAAAGGCCCGCAACCGCACATTTTTATTGTGTGAATGTAAAAATTACCAAACCCAAGCAAAAAGCACCAGATGAGAAAAACGATTCTAGCCACAATTATTACCTTAATTTATTTGTGTTCATTTGCACAAACTCAAGTAACAGCTCCTAAAATTATCGGTACAATTCCAACTTATGGAGATTGTAATGTGAATTCAAGCTTAAAAGAAATTATCTTCAAATTTGATCAGGATATGCTTCCAGGTATGTCCATTCCTAATAATAAAAATATGCCTAAAATTACGGGCAGACCAACATGGATTAATAAAAGAACACTATCTGTTCCTGTTGAACTTGACTCCAACCGATTTTATGTTCTTAATTGCAACACATGGAAATTTCGCAATTTTAGAAATGTCAATGGTATTCCCTTAAATCCCGATGTTTTATTATTTCAGACCGAAGGAGATAACCAATCGGATTTTAGCAAAGAGACTTATCAGGAATTTTTAAGGGTTTTCCCAAAAATGTATTCGTATGCCTCCTTAAAACAGGAAGATTGGGTGAAATTAATTAAGCAAAATAAATTGGAGGACTCCAAAACAAATATTGAATTTTCTTTAAAGTTGATGACTGTTTTAAAGAAAGCCCAAGAT
>JADGFH010000879.1 GCA_016743925.1 Labilibaculum sp. | reverse complement strand
CCATTAAAGGCACGAGCACAATCGTCGAAACGGTTTTCAAAATCATTAAATATATTAATGGGGAATGATTACCGTGTCGTCAATAAAGATTTTTGGCTGTACGACAGACTTCGAAATCAGTTAACTCACTCATTTGTTCCCAGTAAATCATTATTGCTTTGTTCTCGAAAGAATCAACCCGAAGATGTAGATCATCTAGATTTTTTAGATGATAGATTGGTTTTGGTGGCAGAAGATATGTACGAAGATTTGGTAAAAGGATGTAAAAAACTCTTTGGAATGATCGATAGAGGAAAAGTACCGTTGAAAAATATAGCGGCATCTCCAGAGGAGTTGGGAATATTATAAAATCCAGAATATGATTGAAAAAATTGTAATACTCGGTGCTGGAAATTTAGCCACACAACTTTCGCTTGCTCTTTACGAAAAGGGATTGGAAATTGTTCAGATTTACAGTCGAACTATGGAATCGGCAAGTGAACTTGCCTGTAAAGTAAATGCGGAAGCAAGCAATTCGTTACAGAACATTAAAGCAAATGCCGATTTGTATATTTTGGCAGTGAGCGATAAAGCCATGCAACCAGTTTTGGAGAGAATTTCATTTCCTATGGCGAAACTTGTGCATACGGCTGGAAGTATACCTGTTGATGTTTTTAAAAATTACACAGATACCTATGGTGTCTTCTATCCCTTACAGACTTTCTCAAAAACCAGGAAAGTAGATTTTTCAAACATACCAATTTGTATTGAGGCAAATAAAGATGAGTTTGCAAATGATTTGTTCGAATTGGGAAGTAAAATTTCATCGAACCTACATGCGATATCGTCTGATCAGAGAAAGCAGTTGCATTTGGCGGCAGTGTTCACTTGTAATTTTGCAAACCATATGTATAGTATTGGGCAGGAGTTGTTGGCTGAGAAAAATGTAGATTTTAATTTATTACAGCCATTGATTAAAGAAACTGCCGAAAAACTTACTGAATTGGACCCAAAATCAGCGCAGACGGGACCAGCTGTTCGATTTGATGAAGAAATAATGAATTCTCATGAGAAGGCTTTAAAAGATTCTCCTGATTTTCAAAAATTGTATAGATTTGTGAGTGAAAGCATTTATAAGATGCATTCTTCAAAAAATTAATATAGAAACACATAGATATTAGCATTATGGCATTTTTTAAAGAAGACTTGATGAAAGTTACAGCTTTCATATTTGATGTGGATGGAGTTCTTTCCAACGAATGTATTGTGATCGATTCATCGGGCGAAATGTTAAGAACAGCCAACACGAAAGATGGTTATGCAATTCAGTATGCAGTGAAGAAAGGTTATCCTGTAGCCATTATTACTGGAGGAATGTCCGATGTAGTAGAAAAACGCTACAGAGGATTAGGTGTTAAGGATATCTACATGGCATCGAAAGATAAGATTAAGGATTTCGAAGATTTTATTTCTAAGAATGATTTAAATCCTGATCAGATCATGTATATGGGAGATGATTTACCAGATTACGAGGTGATGAAACGAATTGGAGTGCCTACTTGTCCTGCAAATGCAGTGGAGCAAATTAAAGCCATTTCGAATTATATTTCGGATAAAGATGGTGGTTATGGATGTGTTAGAGATGTAGTTGAACAAGTGCTTAGAGCTCATGGAAAATGGCTGGAAGCTGACACTAAAATTCAAAGTATATAATCTCATTATAAACCATTACGACCAATGAATAGTTTCCTGAAGTTGATCCGATTACCTAATCTGATTATTATTGCATTAACACAATATGTGATGCGATATTTTATTTTGCAACCACTTTTAGGAATAAACAGCATAAAGCTGCAGTTAGCTGATTTCGATTTTGCCTTGCTTGTTTTGGCAACTATATGCATGGCGGCAGCTGGTTATATTATTAACGATTACTTTGATACTAAAGCAGATCGATTAAACAAAAGAGAGGTAATTGTTGGGCGAAAGATTACCCGACGAATTGCGCTTTTTATGCAACAGATAATTGCTGCAATATCGGTATTAATTGCCGGCTATGTATCTTATAAAATTGGACACTGGCAATTTGTTTTTATCTATTTTATGGGAGGTGGCTTGTTGTGGTTTTATTCCACATCTTATAAATACTACTTTTTATTGGGTAGTGTTTTAATCGCATTGGTGGTAGCAACTGTTCCATTTATTGTGGTGATTTATGAAATCCCGCCACTTAATAAGGTATATGCTGATGTATTAATTAAATCGAAGACCAACTTTAACTATTTGTTGTATTGGGTTGGCGCATTTTCATTCTTTTCCTTTTTCAGTGCCCTGATTGCTCAGTTTCTTCGCGATCTAACATCAATAAAAGGAGATCGTGAAATTTACCGCAAAAGTTTACCTATTGTTATCGGATTAAAATGGTCTAAAGTGGTAATCATACTGCTTATTCTATTTTTATCGGTTTCTGTTTTCGGTGTTTGGTATCAGTTTCTTAATGCGCCATTAGACAATATTACGC
>JADGFH010000878.1 GCA_016743925.1 Labilibaculum sp. | reverse complement strand
TAAGATCTAAATAGATCGCATTTAAAAAGGAGAAACTCTGGTTAGTTTCTCCTTTTTTGTGGGCTCAATTAAACTGCCACTTCGTGGCGAAATATTATTTGCGAGACTATTGGCCTAGCGAAAGGGGACACGATTATAAATCCTTTTTTTGCGGGCTGAAAGCCCAAATTACTTAAGTCCGATAGCGAAGCCTCGGGGTGGGATGCCGATAAGTTCATACGCCCTGAAAGGGCAGCTTAGTATTAATCCTGCCATAAATACTCCTCTTTGAGTCTCATCAATTTACGATGTTTCGATGGTGATTGCGACATAGTTAAGGTTTTTAAGTTGCCCTTTCAGGACGCAAATTACACTTTGTGTTTTTATTACCCAAGGCGTTGCCATTGGGCTTAAGTAAGTTGCCACTTTGTGGCGAAAAAGTTCGCAATTCATTACCGTTTACACAAAAATAATTCACGTTGTGTTCCATCTTGCAGGAATTACAAGTTGGATTCAAAGTATAATTTTATTTCCTGCCTTTTTGCGGGCTGAAAGCCCATATTAATTCAGCCCGATGGCAACGCCTCGGGATGGGATATCGATTAGTTGATTTGTCTAGAGTGTGTCGTGATTTTATTTTTTATTGCGGGCTGAAAGCCCATATTAATTCAGCCCGATGGCGAAGCCTCGGGGTGGGATATCGATTTGTTTATACGCCCTGAAAGGGCAGCTTCGTATTATCTGCCATAAATATGTTTTCTCGCAGCGCATCTTTTAAGTTGCCCTTTCAGGGCGCAAATTGTATGCTGTGTTTTTCATTACCCAAGGCCTTGCCATTGGGCTCAATTAAGCTGCCACTCTGTGGCGAAATATTATTCGCGAGACTATTGGCCTAGCGAAAGGGCACACGATTATAAATCCTTTTTTTTTGCGGGCTGAAAGCTCCTATTAATTCAGCCCGATGGCAAAGCCTCGGGGTGGGATGGTATGCGGTAAGGTTATACGCCCTGAAAGGGCAGCGTCGTATTATCTGCCATAAACAAGCTTTACCGTAGTGCATCTTTTAAGCTGCCCTTTCTGGGCGCAAATTGTATGCTGTGTTTTTCATTACCCAAGGCCTTGCCATTGGGCTTAAGTAAGTTGCCACTCTGTGGCGAAATGCTCTCCGCTAGGTTAATGGCCTAGAGGTAGATTCCTAGATCGTAGGCAGTTTTTAACTGTGCCCAAAATATTCCGCTAATAAATTAAAAGACATCTGTACGGGAGGTTCAACCGGATTAAGATACTGCTTGATATCTTCGAAAATTCCATCTATATTCTGTAGGTCAGAATCGCTATATATTAACGTATAGATGTTATGTTTTTTATAGAAAGCTTTCATTTTCTTTATTTCATCTTCAAAGTTTCCTAAAGCTTCTGCATTTAACTGCTTTAAAGTTTTATTTTTCCCTGCTAATTTTCCATGTGTAGACCAAGGACTAAGTTCAAATCCAATTTTATCCATGGTGTATGGATTAATAATAAGAAAATCTAATCGATGTACATGCTTTGTTTGATGTGAATTAAAACGTACTTCTGGTATTAACAAAGGTATTTTTTCAGGATGTTTTGATTTTTTCACAAAATCAATATACTTAGATGCTATTTGAATCTGATATGGTGACTTAGTTAACCTAACTTGGTCATAAAAAAAGTTCAAATATGCATCAACATCATTAAATGAATAAATCTTATCTTCTCCCTGATAACAAAGTCCTGTCTTTAACACATGTCCAATTGACCAATAAATATTCAGAAATGCTCTAATCTCTGACTTATCATTTTCCCAGTCATTAATTTCTGTGTTAAAACGTGGAGTTACGAATAATCCATGTTGGGCATTATTTAAGCCAAACCAATAGTATGATTCATCTTCTCTAGGTCTTTTTTTTGATAATTCGTCATAATGATTTAAAAATGATCTCCTCAGAAATATTTCGCAATATTTATTGAAATTCTTTTTCTTTGAATCAATCAAGTAATCATGTAAATCTAAAATAGTACCCTGTTTTCCTTGTTCTAAACATGCTTCCATTCCATTTAGCCATTTAGAGACATATTCCTCAGGAGATTTAATTATATCATTTTTTAAGTCAAGAAATTTCTCTGCCTTCGAACCAATAAATGCATTAAGAGACAATTCATTATCCCTATCAGTTTCAGGAATAGTTATATCTAATAATGATCTTAATTCCATTTTCATTTTAGCAATTGTTTTATTTCTTGCTGTTTTATTTGGATCTCTTATCATCTTATTATTTCGTTTTAAATCAAACTCTATTGTATTTGTCTACAGTAATTTAGAAACAAACATGTGCTTGTTGTTTTGTGTTAGTATCCAAAAACAAAGGGCTTCACATCCTGCGGAGCCCTTTGTCAGTAGTCTTAAGCCAATTCGTTGTCTGGTTCGTTTGTTTTGCGACGACGTTTAACCAATTCGTTATTCTTATCGATTAACTCGGCAATGGTTTTGGCAGTAGCCTC
>JADGFH010000114.1:2662-11521 GCA_016743925.1 Labilibaculum sp. | reverse complement strand
ATTATAATTTAAACAATCCAGTTGGTGATGTAAGTGCTGTAATTTTAAAAAGCTACAGCTCGTTAAATAAATCTCTGTCATTTGCTGAAGCCTACAGATACAATATGGAGACAATTAAAAAAACTCATGAATTGGCTCGAATTTATGCTGTAATTCCTCTGCAAACAACATGGGATGGTGATGTTCAGCTTGATGATTACAGATCGGTAATTGTTAAGGTGGCTAATTATTTAAGCATCCCTGTTGTTTATGCAAATATTGAGAGTGGAATTTGGAAGGATGGAACAATAATGCCTGATGGTATTCATCCAAATGATGCAGGCTATCAGCTTTTAGCTCAATATTTAGAAAGAAAAATAATTTCGATTTAGCAATAAGAATCTATGCCCCAACTCACACACCCATACACCCACAAGCGCGAAAGCCAACTACTCAGCACCGATAAGCTGAGTAGCGGTTGGGGTTATAATTTATCCTTACGGGTTAAAGAGTTCTCGCACGAACTCGATCATCCCGAAAGGTTAACACGTGCCGATTTAAAGCAAAAGTCTTGGCCTGCCACCAATACAATTAACGGCTTAGAAATGCTCGATGGCCTACTAAAAATCGATAAGGTTGAAGATGGCAATTACGATGCCTATTTAGGTTCAGGTTTGTTTGAGTTTTCGGAATTGGTAAAAGGAAAAACTTTGCAAGATCTCGACTTGGGAGGTGAAAGAACCTGGGCAAACAAAGCATTTTGGAATTATCCTACCGATGATTTTGCCATTTTCCCTATTCTAAATCCGAACTTTTACGGGCGAGATGATGAAGGGCAAAGTATAGAACCCAATTATCCTACCGACAATGGAGGTTCTCAGAACTTCTTCATCAACGGCCAGTTGGTAACAAACAACACTACATATGTTGTTTCTCCATTTCCTTTTATAGCTTACTTGCTAAAGCAGATTTTCCGATTTGCCAATTACAGCATATCGGAAAACGATTTTGAGGGAAATCCGCAATTGGTAAAGAAATGCTTGTATCTCAATCAGTCAATCGTTCGGCTCGAATTGACTAATAATGCAGGCCTTTGGGGAAACGTAATCTCAGTACTCGACAAATGGGATATGAGTAAAATTGTTCCATCGATAAGCATTACTGATTTTTTAATGGACCTGCAGAACGATTTAAATATTGCTTTTGTTTTCGATCGCAATCGTGAAGTTCGTATTCTCGACAGAGAAAAACAAATGAATATTCCTGCATCTACTTTATTGCTCGATTACATTATTGCCAAACCGGCAAAAAAAGATTTCGACAATGACGAGAATGGAGTAGAGCTAAAGCAAGAGTTCGACACTAAGGATGAATTGTTTACTGCCGAAAACGGTTGGAACGAAATAAAAGAGGATGATGATGTTCGGGAATCCGTTGCCACTTTTGACGATTTAGTGTCTCCAGGGGAAGCACTCGAAACTCGTTTGGTACGCGATCAGAATGCTTATTTCCAATGGAAGCAATTCGATGTGCTCGATGATGATGGAAACGCGTTGTACAAAAATTGGGGTTGGAAACTCTACGCACGCAACCAACAAAACATGCAAGTAGGTGAGGAAGATTATGAAAAAATTGAATCTGGTTTTTCTCCTACCTATGATGATCATGTAGAAATTCGCGGCAATCGCCCTTTGTTTCTTATTGAGATGGAAAGATATGAATGCACACCAAAATTGCTCAATTACTTTGGTGTGGTAAATGGAGCTCCAAAAGGATCGGGTTGGGGATCCATTGCTCACAATGCTATATCGAACGATTTGCGAATGGGCGAAAATCCTCGCTACGAAGCAAGGTGGGCCAGTACTGTAAAATTCTTCTCCGAACGCATTCCTGTCAGTTTCAATCTACTAATACCACAACGCTTGTTTAGAGATTTAGATCTTGCAATACCCTATATGCACCCCGAAGGTTTCAAGTTCTTTATTGAGAACATGACCGCCAACCAAGAGGAAGGTCAAGACCTTCAAGAAGTAGAAGTCGAAGCCTACGCATTCTAAAAAAATGTCCTTTACCCTGCCAGCTTGGTGGGGTATTTTTATAATAAAAAGATTTGGATATGATTAATCACATGTGGATACAATGTAAAAAAGCTTTTGAACCTTTCTTAGGCTTTACTCTCTCAACAATTACCTGGGAAAAGTGGGAAAACTTATTAATCGCATTATTGGTAGCCTTACTTGGCGGCTTTTTGGGTAGCCTTGGTAAATCTATACACTTAAGAACAAAGGAATATTTTTCTAAAAAGAAACGGGATGCATAAGTTAGGAATCAGATCGATTAAAAATCTTGCCAACGTTCATACCGAACTAAGATTAATAATCGAGGAAGCCATAAAAGTTTCTCAGGTAGATTTTACCATTACCGAGGGGCATAGAAGTATTGAGCGACAAAATGAATTGTTCATTGCAAAAAAAACCACTATCGATGGTATCATAAAACAAGGCAAGCACAATTGTTTTCCAAGTTTAGCAGTCGATTTTATTGCGTATGTGCCAGGTAAGCCAAAATTGGCTTACGACAAAGTACACCTTATTTATTTAGTTGGTGTATTTACCACAGTAGGCGAAAGATTGTTTAACGAAGGTAAAATCTCTCATCGAGTTCGTTCGGGTGCCAATTGGGATATGGATGGCGAACTTTTATACGATCAGAACTTTTGGGACATGCCACATATAGAGTTGATATGAAAATTTGGAGATCAGTAGCCGTATTTTTCATGGGTATGGTAGCCGCTTTATTGCTTGCTGCTAAGCTCAAAAAACCCGAAACGGTAATCAATCAGCAAATCAAAAAAATGAAAGCTCGTGGTACCGGAAACACCCAAGAGGTGCAAATGGAAACCACTATTCCCGAAAAAAAGAAACGCGGTTTGTTTCGTGTGGATCCAGAAAAGAAAGCCGCACGCCAAGCAGAGAAGGAAGCCAGGAGAGCAAAACGCAAAAAGAAATAGTTTTTATTAACCAGTTAATACTTATTTGTATGAAACATTTAGTTTTAATGCTTGTTATGATGGTAGCATTTACCATGCAAGCAAAACCAATTTTGGCAAAAGCCGATATTGGAAGCATCGAAATGATGCAAGTCGATAGCGATCAGGCTATCGTTCAAAATGCAGTTGTAGCGGAAGCTCCTGCAGAAGAAAACGGTTGGTTGTCGCAAGCAATTAACTTTATTCTATTAATCGTATCAACAATCTTTACAGGTTTATGGCTAAAGGTCCGATCTAAAATAAAAGATGTTGGCGAACTGTTCTTAATGGCTCATGAGTACACCGATGATAATAAACTCAGCGAAACGGAACGAACCAACTTAATTAATAAATTCTATAAGATAATTGGCAAGGATCCACAACTGGAATAACCGTAACATTAAACGAATCAAAAAGCGCAGCACTTATCGAGTGTTGCGCTTTTTTGGTTTACAATGGAGATGGAAATTTATTAATGATGTTTTCATTCCTATTCCCAAAATGCTTCTTTATATAATGAAAGGTTGATGTGATATCAGTATGGCCTAAATGATCTCGAAGCTCTTCAATTGTTCGTCCGGACTCCAAAAGATAACCTGCTGCAGTATGCTTCATCGAATAAAATTTATAAATACTGGGGAGCTCTAATTGATCACGGTATTTATTGAACCTATTGCGAAGAGTATTTTGTCCTAAAGGTTTTGTTCCTGGTACTTTCTCCCTTCCAAAAACATAGTAGTCTCTATTGAAATGTTGCAATTGTGCTTCCAAACATAGCTGAGCCAAATCAACCGACATATCGATTGTTCGCCTAACTGTTTTTGCATTTTCTTCAATAATAGTCACTTTATGGTTGTAGAAATCTAAATCCTTAATTTTCAAAAGTCGCAATTCTTGTCCAGGTCTAGCACCTAAATAATATTGAAACATACATGCCATAAACAATTGAGGATCGTTCTCTTTAATTGTATCCAGTAACAATTTTAAATCGTGCCGGTTAATTGGTCGAGCTGCTTCATCCTTTCTTTTAGGAGCTGTAGGAATATCATAAACAGGATTTCTGAGAATCTTCTTTTCTTTTTTCAAGTACTCAAAAAATCCATAAATATTCTGATGATATTTTTGTACAGTCCTTTTATCAAGCTTATCAACATCAATAAGGTGCTTGAAAAATCGAATAACAAGTTTGTTGGATATTTCACACACATCAAAATTACCATACTTGTTTTCTTCTAACCAAAGGCAGAATTTACGAGTTTTTGATTGATAGGATTGAAATGTTTTTTTAGCAGGTCGCTTTAGTTTCTTCCACGACAAATAGGCCGATAAGTAGAATCGAACATTTTTTACTGTTCGCCTTTTACTTCCGGTAATCTTGATTTGGTTGTGATAGGAGATTTGATCCGTGTAAATAACGGTTTCCTTCTTATCCCAAGGAGACCATCCAGTGCGAAGTTTAGCTTCGTATTCTTTACACAATTGTTTTCCCCACGCTCGTTTTTCAACGGTGGTTTCTCTTTGTTTGAATCCTTTGGTGATCTTTTTAGGCATCAAACGATTCTTACCTGGGTGCCATACTTGAAAATATACGTACCAAGTTCCTCCCTCTTTTAATCGAGGTATTGTTGCAAATTCTTCGTTCATAGCTGTTTTGTATTTAGGCATCCCCCGATGCAAAATACTTAGCTATATTTTTCTATTCGACTTAATATTTTAAGTGTAAATAGAAATTTAAACAGGTTTAAAACGCTGAATATCAACGTTTTAAACTGTGTTTAGTGGAGCTGCAGGGAATCGAACCCTGGTCCAAACCTGCGATTAACAAGCTTTCTACATGTGTAGTGATTTATTAATTTTCGTACAAGGTTAGGGAAAGCACACCCGAAGCCTTATCTTATCTTCTTTGTTTCGCGAACTCCCCGAAGTGTGAAGTAGGCTAACCTCGAATTGATAGCATCCAATTACTTACCGGAACAAGGTGGAACCATAAGCTGGATGTCTCGTCTCCACTCCTAGAGTGATGATGAAGCTTTAATCTACTATAATTCGATTAAGCAGCAAGAGCGTAGTTATTTTCGCCAATTAAAAAGTGTGATATCCGATATTTACGAGCTGGAATAACAACGCTCGACATGCTTACCATATCAATTCATCAAGCTGTCAAAATCCACGTCAGCCCCAATGATCGGCACAAAATTAACAAAATTCAGGCGTATCACATCCATTTTCTCAGATAAAGCTCATAAATAATCAGATAAAGTTAGCTTTTAAAGCTTAGATGATTAAGGATCAGTAGAAAGCAAATAATAATTATTACATAGAATAAGGACCTTTTGGTATTAATTCTCTGTAAGTTTTATTAAATTAGAAGGACGAGAATTAAAAAGAAATAGTTTTTTTTTTGCTCGAAATCACATACTAGCCTTTTAAAACGTACTTTATGAAGAATAGAATAAGAGTAGGAGTTCTCCGAGAAACCAAAAATCCACCTGATAGAAGAGTTGCTATTCCTCCAGTTACAGGATTGCAAATTTTAAATAAATATCCCAATGTAAGTGTTTTTATTCAACCAAGTGATATACGTTGTTTTACCGATGCAGAGTATCGTGAACAAGGTTACTTTTTAACGGAAGATTTACGAGATTGTGATATTTTAATAGGCGTGAAAGAAGTAAATATCCCAACATTAATTACCAATAAGACCTATTTGTTTTTCTCGCATACAGCAAAGAAACAAATGTACAATCGGAAATTGTTACATCAGATTATCAAGCGAAATATTACTTTAATTGATTATGAGTATTTAACGGATAAAACCTCTAAGAGATTAGTTGCTTTCGGTCATTGGGCTGGTGTTGTTGGAGCATACAAAGCTTTACGAGCAAGAGGAATGAGAACGGATTTTTTTGATCTTCCGGCGGCAATTTTTTGTAAAGATATGGAGGAAATGTATCATCATTTACGAAAAATCCGGTTGAAACCATTAAAAATATTGATTACAGGAGGTGGTCGGGTTGCAATGGGAGCTATGCAGACGATTCGAATATTGAACTTGAAAGAGCTTACCCCTGAAGAATTTTTAAACAAAGAGTATAATGAGCCTGTTGTATGTCGAATTGATCCGGATCAATATGTCGAACGAAAAGATGGCGCAGAGTTTAATTTGAAAGATTTTTATGCGAATCCAGATATGTATCGATCTGCTTTTAAGAAATTTACAAAGGTTACTGATTTATTTATAGCATGTCATTATTGGGATCCAAAAGCTCCTAAGTTTATTTTGCCAGAAGATTATAAAGAAGATGATTTTAGAATATCTGTTATTGCAGATGTCAGTTGTGATTTAAATGGTCCTATTGCATCGACTCTACGTCCTTCAACCATTGCTTCATCTTTTTATGGATACGATCGTTTTAACGAAGAAGAAACAATTCCTTTTGTAGATAAGAAGAATGTTACAGTAATGGCTGTGGATAATTTACCGGGAGAATTACCTAGGGATTCGTCAATAGATTTTGGGGAGGCATTGTATCAAAATGTTTACGAGGCCTTATTTAATGATGATCCAGATGGCATACTAGAAAGAGCAACAATTGCTAAGAAGGGAAAATTGATGCCAGCCTTTGAGTATTTACAAGATTATCTGGAAGGAAAAGATGCTGTACCAGTATAAATTAAAAAGACCAAATGTTTTGAACTGCACCCCAAAAGTTGGACACAACATTTGGTCTTTTTGTATATTATAGATTTTTTAAATCTGAAATTGTTTGTTTTGGATCGGCTGCACCAAAAACAAAACTGCCTGCAACTAAAGCATTTGCTCCAGCTTCAATTAGTTTTTTACCTGTTTCAAGATTTACGCCTCCATCAATTTCGATGATTACTTCGGTCTTATTTTCTTTAATCAGCTTTGCTAACTTTTCAACTTTTTTATAAGTGCTTTCGATAAAGCTTTGACCTCCAAAACCAGGATTAACACTCATTAGTAGAACAACATCAATATCAGTAATAATTTCTTCTAATGCAGAAATAGGTGTGTGTGGATTTAGAGAAACACCAGCTTTCATGCCATGTGAATGAATGTTTTGAATTGTTCTATGTAAATGAGTACATGCTTCGTAATGTACGGTTAGAATATCTGTTCCAGCTTTTTTAAATGCTTCTATGTAGCGATCAGGATCTACAATCATCAGATGAACATCCAATGGCTTTTTAGCTATTTTATTGATTTGTTCAATAACAGGAAGTCCATAAGATATGTTAGGTACGAATACCCCATCCATAATGTCTAAGTGAAACCAATCAGCTTGACTGTTGTTAACCATTTCTATGTCAGAGCTAAGGTTCATAAAGTCAGCAGCTAATAAAGATGGTGAAATTAATGTTTGCATTTGGTTGTTTACTTTTGGTTTAAATATGACGCAAATATATAAACAAAAAAAGGATAAGAGATGGGAAATGAGTATTTACCATTAAATCTTATCCTTTTTCTCACCCTAAAATTTCAATTTATTCTCCTAAATAAGTTTTTAATATCTTGCTCCTAAAAGTTGTCTTCATTCGTTTAATTGCTTTTTCTTTTATTTGGCGTACTCTTTCTCGCGTTAAGCCAAACTCTTTTCCAATTTCTTCTAAAGAATAAGGTGGTTTTCCGTTTAGGCCAAAATACAATCTGATGATAGATGCTTCTCTTTTCGATAAAGTAGATAAAGAACGGTCTATTTCTTTTCGAAGTGAATCTCTAATTAGTTTTTTGTCTGGACTAATGTCATCATTGCTGAGTAAGATGTCGTATAATGTATTTTCTTCATCCGGATTAATCGGAGCATCCATAGAAACGTGTCTTCCAGAGGCTTTTAATGCTTCCTTTACATCTTTAGGGCTCATCTCTAATATATTAGCTATTTCTTCAGCGGAAGGTTCACGTTGATATTCTTGTTCTAATTGAGCGAATGTTTTGTTGATTTTATTTATCGAACCAATTTTGTTTAATGGTAGACGAACAATTCTTGCTTGTTCAGCTAAAGCTTGCAGGATAGATTGACGAATCCACCAAACTGCATAGGAAATGAATTTAAACCCACGAGTTTCATCAAATCTTTGTGCTGCCTTAATTAAACCTAAATTTCCCTCGTTAATTAAATCGGGAAGGCTAAGGCCTTGATTTTGATACTGTTTAGATACGGACACAACGAATCGTAGGTTGCATTTAATCAGTCGATCGAGAGCTTTTTTATTTCCTTTTTTGATATCGCGAGCAAGTTTTACCTCTTCTTCTGCTGAGATCAGGTCGACTTTCCCAATTTCATGAAGATACTTGTCAAGCGACGGAGTCTCTCTGTTGGTTACTTGTTTGGTAATCTTTAGCTGTCTCATAGTGGATTTAAATGGTGGTTAATGCGAAAGAAGCCCTCCCACTTTATACTTAAATATAGCAAAATGATTTATAAAAAGAAATTTGTGCGGCTTTCAGAGGGAATTCAATTACAAATCTTTTTTTAGACTTGTTAGCTCGTTTTCAAGAATAAAGCCATTTATTTTTTGTGAATTATAACTTATTCCGTAATATTGCAATTGAATTCAGATTAATTCTTCTCATGTAGAGGTCGAAAGATCAGGTTCCCAATTGTTCTAAATACAATTTCTATCTAAATAACAATACCCAAAAAATATTAATATACCGTTTATGTACGATATTCTTGAATTAAACAAGAAGCTTGTGCCTGAATTACGAGAAATCGCTAAAGAACTCAATATTAAAAAAATTGAGTCTTTTAAGAAACAGGATTTAATTTACAAAATCCTTGATCAACAGGCAATTGTAGCTTCGGAAATGAAAACTACCGAAAAAA
>JADGFH010000114.1:0-2652 GCA_016743925.1 Labilibaculum sp. | reverse complement strand
CGCAGAAGACCTAAGAAATCTGATGGTGAAATTAAGACAGGCGAAGAAAAGCCTAAGTCGCTTTTACGCAAAAGAAGAAAAACCGAAGAACCGGTTAAGGATGTTGTAAAAGAAGCAGCGGCACAAATTAAAAAAGAGGATGAAAAACCTGCTCCTAGAAAACCTAGAAGAGAAGAAAAACCTGCGAAAGAAAGACCAGAAAGAAAACCAGTTGAAGAGACTAAAGTAGAGCAAGTAGTTGCTCCTGCTGAACAAGCTCCAGCTGTGGTTGAGGAAAAGACGCAAAGAGCGGAAAGACCTCCAAGACCTCCAAGGCCACCAAGACCACCAAGAGCTCCAAGACAAGAAAGAAAAGAGAACGAGGAAGGGCAAGAAAAAACTGAAGTTGAATCTGTGGAACGAACAGAGCGTCCAGCTAAAACTGAACGTCCAGAGCGCCCAGCTAAAACAGAAAGGCCAGAGAATCCAAACAGAAAACGTTTTGAGAAACGTGAAAAGGAAAAAATGTTTGAATTTGACGGGATTATAGATAATTCTGGAGTACTTGAAATTATGCCTGATGGATATGGTTTCCTTCGCTCTTCAGATTATAACTATTTAAATTCTCCTGATGATATTTATGTGTCGCAATCACAAATCAAGTTATTTGGTTTAAAAACAGGCGATACAGTTAATGGTACAATTCGTCCACCAAAAGAAGGTGAGAAGTATTTTCCATTAATTAAAGTTGCGAAGATCAATGGTAGGTTGCCTGAAGTAATTCGCGATCGTGTTCCTTTTGATCATTTGACTCCTTTGTTTCCTGATGAGAAGTTTAATTTGACAGGAAGTGGAAGAAGCTCAATGTCTACACGTGTAGTAGATATGTTTGCTCCGATTGGTAAAGGACAACGTGGTTTGATCGTAGCACAACCAAAGACAGGTAAAACTGTGCTTTTGAAAGAAGTTGCGAATGCTATTGCGGCTAACAATCCAGAAGCTTATATGATCATTTTATTGATCGATGAGCGTCCCGAAGAGGTTACGGATATGGCTAGAAGTGTGAATGCAGAGGTGATTTCATCTACTTTTGATGAACCAGCAGAACGCCATGTACGTGTCGCTAATATTGTATTAGAGAAAGCAAAACGTATGGTTGAGTGCGGACACGATGTTGTGATTCTTTTAGATTCAATTACTCGTTTAGCTCGTGCTTATAATACTGTTTCTCCTGCTTCAGGTAAAGTGCTTTCTGGTGGTGTTGATGCAAATGCATTGCACAAACCTAAGCGTTTCTTTGGAGCTGCTCGTAACATCGAAAATGGTGGATCTTTAACTATTTTAGCTACAGCATTAACAGATACTGGTTCTAAAATGGACGAAGTTATCTTCGAAGAATTTAAAGGAACTGGTAATATGGAACTTCAGTTAGATCGTAAATTGTCTAATAAGCGTATTTACCCAGCTGTTGATATTACAGCATCAAGTACACGTAGAGAAGATCTTCTATTAGATGAAGCTCAATTGAATCGTATTTGGGTACTTCGTAATTTCTTAACAGATATGAATTCTGTTGAGGCTATGCAGTTTATTAGTGATAGAATGCGTAAGACACGTTCAAACGAAGAGTTCTTAATCTCAATGAACGATAAGTAAGAAACATTTCTTATAAAATAGGATATAGAAGGGTAGTGATTGGTATCACTACCCTTTTTTTGATTAAAATTATACGGATTAGTATAAAGGTTATTGGATCGTCTAGTTTTTACCAATATAAAATGTTAAGTGCTTTATTTGTAGTTTTTTATTTAAAGACTCATGCTTATTTTAAATAAGTATAAATTGCAAAAAGAAATCCTTTTTGTAATCTCTAGATTGCAAAAAGCCGCTTTTATTCTATAGATTTGCATGGTAAATTCGACAAAAAATGAATAGTTTAGTACAGACTCACAACAGTTTGTTAAAAAATAAAAAAGGCACTATTAGACGAGAGCTTGCCAGTGAAATAGATTGGTCTCAACGTTTAATAGCCATTAAGGGATCCAGAGGGGTTGGGAAAACAACTTTCTTGTTGGATTATATTCGTGAGCACCATGCAAACGATAAATCTTGCCTTTATATTAATTTAAATAATCTGTTTTTTACGGAAAGAGGATTGGTTTCATTTGTTGATGAATTCTATAAGAAAGGTGGAAAGGTTTTGATGCTTGATCAAATACACAAGTATCCTGAATGGTCAAAAGATCTGAAGGTGTGTTATGAGCAATATGCCGACTTGCAAATTATTTTTACAGGATCATCTATTCTTAGAGTAAAAACAAATGAGGATTTAAAAGATATAATTAATGTTTATTATTTAAATGGACTGTCTTTTAGAGAATACTTAAACTATGAATCGGGAAACAATTTCCCACCTTACAGTTTAGAAGATATTTTAGAAAATCATGAAGTGATTGTAGAGGATGTTTTAAAGAAAGTTCGTCCTTTAGCTTATTTTAATGATTATCTAAAATATGGATATTATCCTTGTTATCAGGAAGAAAAAAGCTTTATTGATAACTTGTTGAAAATTATCAATTTAATGTTAGAGTTCGACATTACTTATTTGAACCAAATTGAATTGAAATACCTTCCAAAATTAAAAAAGTTACTATATATTATTTCATGTAATGT
>JADGFH010000877.1 GCA_016743925.1 Labilibaculum sp. | reverse complement strand
TTTTTCTTTCCTGTTAAAATTTTAAGTACAATTTTATGATGTCCTTGTTCTAGTTTAATTTTCGCGCTTAGCTCTTTCTCAGTTTCAGTTTCATGCTTGTAATGTGATATTTTTTTTACTCCATCAACGTAAATCTCAAGCATTGGAAAAGTAACAAGTTCAAGTTCTACCTCACTCCACTGATCTGTATTTAGGTAGGATACGAAATAATAAATTTGATTTTCTTTGTTAGAGAGGTTTGTATATCCTTTCGAATTGGCATTTTGTTTTTTCCACTCAAACTCTTGCCCATTCCAATTCATTTTTTCGGATTCAATCGGATTGATATCAGAAAGATCCACTTGGTTTTCTTGAAGGAGATTTTTTAATTCGAATGTTTTTCCATTGAAATCTTTAGTAGAATGAAATGCAGGTAAATGTAATTGAATTGCCTCAGTTCGTAGCCAATTTTTAATTGTTTTTTGTTTGTTGTCCTTGTTTGAGCTTGCAAAGGAAAGGTTAATACATAAAATGGCACTTACTGCCAATACAAAGATCCGTTTCATGGTATTTTATTTTCGGTTTGTTGATTATTTGTCAATACTATGGATTTTTTAGGGGATAAAAAAGAACATTTGTTTGTTTAACTTGTGTTTTTCGATAACTGTATAGGTTTCCATGAAAACAAAGCTCAATTTAGAATGAAAAGCATTATATTGATGAGGTGAAACAGCTAGTAAATCAATATAATATGAATTTTATTGATTTAAATTTTTGGTTGGATTCAGAAAAATAGCATATATTTGTTTTACTCAAAAACGGAGGAAAGCTATGAATACAATTGTTACATTATCACCTTGCACATATAAAAGCTAATTCAGCTTAAGCTTTCCGCATTCACATTGATTTTTATTTTTTGATTGTAACGGAGGTGTAAGCCACCCGACGCAATATATCTACACCTAAAATTTTGGAGGAAAAACGATGAGCAGATCACATGATTATTGTGTGTCGGTAACGGAATCAGTTCCGATTGGACACAAAACATATTTTAAAAGGAAAGAAACATTAGAAGAATTTATTCAACATCATAAGCGAAAACAAAATGCACCGTAATATTAATTTAAGAAAGAAAACAAGTAGTAATAAAGTAAAAGAGAGTTTGATTCGGCTTTGGAAATTATTTCGGGAGGCTGTTTCAGGTGAGGAAAAAAATCATACAGAAGGAAACATCAAAAAAGCATTATTTGTGCTTGCAATTCCAATGGTTTTAGAAATGGTTTTTGAATCTGTATTTGCCGTAGTAGATATCTATTTTGTATCGAAATTAGGAGACGATGCAGTTGCAACTATAGGAATTACCGAATCCATAACCACAATAGTTTATGCCATTGGTTTTGGTTTATCGATGGCAACAACTGCATTGGTTGCCCGAAGGATTGGTGAAAAAAAATCTGAAGAGGCATCAAATGTTTCCTTTCAGGCCATCGCTACTGGAGCTATTGCATCAATATTTATAGCTGTAATAGGCATATTTTATTCTCGAGATTTGTTAGGTTTAATGGGAGCCAATTCTACCATTGTAAACGAAATGTCGGGCTATACTACCATCATTTTAGGGAGTAATATTATTATCATGTTACTTTTTATTAATAATGCAATATTTCGATCGGCAGGTGATGCAGCTTTATCAATGAGGGTTTTAATTGTGGCCAACTGTCTAAATATTATTTTGGATCCTTTGTTGATTTTTGGATTGGGACCAATCCCAGCTATGGGAGTTGAAGGTGCCGCTATTGCAACATCAATTGGTCGTGGAATTGCTGTAATTTATCAGTTTGTAATGCTTGCAAATGGGAGTGGTCAAATTCACCTAAAGCGAGAGCACATAAGGATCAAATTTAAAACGATGAAACAATTGATCGTATTATCTATTGGAGGTATTGGTCAGAATATAATTGCAACTTCAAGTTGGATTGGGCTAATGAGAATAATGGCTGAATTTGGTAGTGCTGCAATAGCTGGTTATACAATTGCAATTCGAATCCTGATTTTTATTCTTTTGCCATCCTGGGGATTGAGCAATGCCGCTGCCACTTTAGTAGGGCAAAATTTAGGAGCAAAACAACCTGAAAGAGCCGAGAAATCGGTTTGGGTTGCAGGAAAGATAAATGTGATTTTTCTTGGTTTAATTGGCGTTATTTTTTGCCTGTTTCCACGTTTTTTTATTGAATTATTTACTGCCGATCAGGCTATTGTAAGTAACGGGATACAAGCTTTGCAAATTATTAGTATTGGTTTTGTGTTTTACGGACTAGGAATGGTTTTATTAAACGCCTTAAATGGGGCAGGAGATACAAAGACTCCTACAATATTGAATTTTATTAGTTTTTGGCTTGTTGAAATTCCAATTGCCTATTTTTTAGCTATTCAATTTGGTTGGGATCAAAAAGGAGTTTTCTACTCGATAATAATTGCAGAGATGACTCTTACTTTAATTGCATTTTTCTGGTTTAAACAAGGGAAATGGAA
>JADGFH010000113.1 GCA_016743925.1 Labilibaculum sp. | reverse complement strand
AGCAAATCAATCTTAATAGAGATATCATCTTGAATCAAATAGTTTTCAAAATCAATCATCCTTTTTTCAAAACTGACATACGAATTCTGAATGTCGCCTAATACCAAATTAACAGGTAATTCAATTTGGAAAACATCCACTTCCCAATCGGCTGATAATTTCTCAAGCAAAGCCTGAACCGCCAATACATCCTTATAGTCTGCAGTATTTCTGATTAAAGCAATTAAATCTTCGGGAACCACTTTGTCGCCATCTGAAACAAACCATTTCGCAATTTGTCCGCCCGACTTCGATACCAAAGCTGCTGGCGGATTTTGTGTTGTAATTACAATTGGTGCCGTAACCACTTCGGGAAATCTGAAAAAGTAACTTCCAATAATAATTGTAAGAAAAATTAAAAAGATAAAACTTAAGCCCCAACGAACAATCCATCTTGGAATAAATCCCATAATTTCCTGTACTTCTTCGCTATGAATATTTGTGTTATTAATTTGTGGCATAATTTCAGTATCAAGTAATTAAATAATAGCTTGAAGATTAATCCCCAAGTTCGAGCTGATCTTTTACCAGGCTAAAATAAGCTCCCTGTTTCCCTACCAGTTGTTTGTGATTTCCTATCTCCACAATCTCTCCTTTCTCAAGAACAACAATTTGATCTGCCTTTTTTACAGTACTTAAGCGGTGAGCCACCACCACAACTGTACGTCCTTTAAAAAACTGATCTAAATTTTCCATAATTACACGTTCATTATTCGAATCCAAAGCATTGGTTGCTTCATCGAAAAACAGATAATCAGGATCTTTGTAAACCGAACGAGCAATTAATATTCGCTGCTTTTGTCCGCTACTCAGTCCATGGCCATCACCGCCTATTTTTGTTTCGTATCCCAAAGGGAGCGACTCTATAAACTCTTTGATATTTGCAGTGGTAACTGCTTTGTCTGTTTTGTTTCGATCGGGATATTCATCTATTACCCCAATGTTATTGTCAATGGTATCGGAAAAAATATAACCTTCCTGCATCACAACACCACACCTTTTACGCCACTCTCGCTGACTGTACTGTTGCAATCGAATGCCATTTAAGCTAATATCACCTTGCACCGGTTCGTAAAACCCCAATAATAATTTTACCAGTGTTGTTTTACCACTGCCACTTGTACCAACAATGGCGGTAACTTTATTTGATGGAATCGTTAGTGATATATTATTAAGTACTTTATCGGAGTGAGGGCCTTCGTACTGAAATGTTAAATCCTTTATTTCTAAATCCTTATTGGCCGGAATAATACCTATTTTATTATCCTCTGGGTGTTCTTCATCTTCTTTATCATGTATTTCGCCCAGTCGCTCCATGCTTATCTTTGCATCCTGAGCAGCTTGTGTAAATCCAATAAACTGTTGAATAGGTGCATTTAGTTGTCCAATAATGTACTGCACCGCCATCATCATACCCAAAGTCATATCGCCTGTAACGACTGCTTTTGCTGATAGAAAGGAGATCATTACATCTTTGGCCTGGTTGATAAATGTGGCTCCAATTTGTTGATTCTGGTTGAGAGCCAAACCTTTTACACTTACCTTAAACAAACGAGCCTGTATGCGTTCCCATTCCCAACGTTTCTGTTTTTCGCAGGCATTTAGTTTAATCTCCTGCATGCCCGATATCAATTGAATTACATTTGATTGATTTGCTGATGCTTGCTGAAATCTCTTATAATCTAACTCTCGTCGCTTTTTAAGAAACAACAACACCCAGGCGATGTATAAAGCACTACCTGCAAAAAATATCAGTAATATGCCCATATGGTAGCTGGCCATAATTACCGTGTATACTATTAAGGTTAAAAAGGCAAAAATGATATTAATTAGAGAGCCTGTAAGAAAAGACTGAATACGATTATGATCGCCAATGCGCTGCATAATATCTCCTATTAATTTCACATCGAAAAAGGAGATGGGCAATTTCATTAGCTTAATCAGAAAATCGGAAATTAAAGAGATACTGACGCGTGTGGTTACGTGTAGCATCAACCAATTACGTATAAATCCATTTGCTGTTTGCCCAAGGGTTAGTACCAATTGAGCGACCAATACCATAATTATAAACGAAAGATCGTTGTTACCAATACCAAAATCGACAATCGATTGGGTTAAAAACGGAAATATCATGCTAATCACACTGGCGGTAAACATGCCCAGCATCAATTGCATAATGTATTTTTTAAAGGGACGCAAATAGCCCAATAAATACATGAATTTCAATTTCCCCTTTTGTTCATCCTCCTGAGCGTAAAAATCGGGAGTTGTTTCTATCAGTAAGGCAGTACCCTCATTTTCGCCCTCTTTTCGAGTGCTGATCCAACATTTTAGAAATTCATCCTTAGTATAAGTCAATAATCCCTGTGCAGGGTCGGCTACACAAACGAGAGTAGCGCCATCCCGTTTTTTTACCTCACCCGCTGAAGTTTTCCAAAAGGGGAGGAGTGTTTTTTCCTTTTTGATATCGTACACCACCACAAAGTGGTTCTGATTCCAATGAACAATACAAGGCAAAGGTGCTTCATCGATCAACTGCTCCCAGCTTAAACGATAGCCTTTGGTGCGAAAGCCTATAGCTTCGGCGGCATCGCTAATGCCTAACATCGACACGCCACTGCGACCAATGTATGCCAAGCGACGCAGGTGTTGCAAACTAAAAGTTTTTCCGTAATGCTTGGCTACCATGCGTAAACAAGAGGGACCGCAGTCCATGGCATCGAGTTGTTTGTAATGAGGGAATTTTGACATGTAATGTATATTATTTGTCTTGGGATAGAGAGTTATATCAATTTACTTAAGATGTCGTTTTATGTATCTTCTCATCATAATCATTATAAAATTCACCATAACCACAATATTTACATTTTAGGTTACAGCTATCTGTTACTCCGAATACGATCTGTTTCACATCCCTTAATTGACTTCTAATCATCCCAGAGTCAGAGTCAATATCGTTTTTTACCTTATCAATCATTTTTTCTATTTATAATCAATTATCCTGAAACAGGCTGCTATTTTTTTTGCATGATTTATAACAAAAGCTTATGGGTTTTTTTTAGGTTTAAAAATCACAAGTATGGAGTTGTCGTCATACTTAACTTTCGACATCTTATCTTTCCACAATTTGTG
This sequence comes from Labilibaculum sp., assembly GCA_016743925.1. Taxonomy (GTDB): domain Bacteria; phylum Bacteroidota; class Bacteroidia; order Bacteroidales; family Marinifilaceae; genus Labilibaculum. Next base: position 8,428 of record JADGFH010000113.1, on the reverse strand, counting down.
CTCTTCCCCTGTTATTACTTCCTTTTCATTCAATTCTTTAAGAGACTCAACAAGTTCGGCCCCCGTAATTGCAGTTATAAAAGCATCTTTGGTGCTAAGTGATGGCCTTGCCTTTAATTTTATCCCTCCAAGCATATCATCGTAAATATAGTCTCCATTGTAGGCCCCTGTGGTTTTATCCTTAAAATTGTGAAGGTAAATTGTATGCACCTTGCCTGATGACCAATCCTTTTGAAGGATAAACAGGTGGTCTGACATTTCTTTTAAATTGACTTTATCGTACTTTTCAGCCATCTTCCAAAACCGTTTAAAATCACCATTGAAACATTCAACTTGCTTGTCCATTGGCAGTAACTTTTCTTTTAAATCTAAAACATAGGCAGCTTTTTTATTTGCCCCCGACAGGTTCCAAATTGTGTCGCTTATATAAGTAGTGAATAACAACTTACCTTTACTTGTTTGGAAGAATAAATCAGCAGGATGAAATGTTTGGAAATTAGACCGATTGTTTGACACATTTTTTTCCACAACAAGTGTATCTTTTAAATTGAAGGCCAAATCATAAAAATAAACCTCTCCTATATATGCATTATAAAAGGCAACATCACCTTCGGGGCTAATCCTAAAGTATTCTGGGGGATGTAACACCCGCATGTCTCCTTGCGATTTCCCGTCCAATGTATATTTACTTATCCTCCTAAAGGAAGATATATATAGGGTATCTCCTTCTAAATCAAAATTCCCAATGGAACCATATTCCCCAGGACCTTTTCCTCTTTTCCCTATTTGCCTGATAAAAGAGCCGTCATGCCGAAATAATAAAACCTTTTGCATATCGCAAATGGCAATAACAGAATCATTCATTCTGACTTGCACTTCTGCCCGTCTCAAAAATGTTTTTGAATTGGTTTCGAGAGGAATGTAAATAACTGAATCTGCAAATAGGGATGCTTTTAAATCTTCCTTTCCTTGTTTAGTGAGCTTAATATGGTATGGCTGTTCAGATGCAAGCTCGATGTTGTTAGACTTGGCCTGATTTGATTGTTTTTCCTTTTCAGGTGCGCCACATGAAAAAATACTGAAAAGGAGAATAAATACGAAGAATTGGATTGCTTTCATTATTTGTTATCGAATTAATTAAGATTATTGATAAAAAAAGAAACATCAAGTGTGAAAGCAGAGCAGTTTGTTTACCTCTCTGCTTTCTTTGGATTACATTATTGATCCATATTTGCACCTGAATTTCGCCAGTTAAAAGATCCTCCCCAATAATCATCACCTGAACTACATTGTGGTCCTGCATAGGCACAAGAACAAGGTTTACAACCTGCTTTAATATTGTTCATTCCCTTTTTCTTCAATTAAACTTTACTTATCTGGTTCAATTTTAATTTTCCTAATTTTTTCATGACATTAATTTTATAAATTATTATTCAATTTTATTTTGTGTTTGGTATATCATTTCACAAAAAAAGATGCTACTATGCTTCCAGAATCGATTTGCTTTCGTGACGAATGCCATAATGTACAATGCTACGAGCATTTGTGTAGGCTGCATAAGCGTTGGGCGATGTGTTTTTATAGCGTACAATCATTCTGTCAACTTGTTCATTTAACAGGTTATTGGCTTTCAAAAACAGCTCTTTCATTTTTTTGTTGGCAGCTTTACGCTCTGTAACCGAAACCCGGTATGCAGGAATGTTTTCGGCAAAGGAAGCAATCAAATTCTCCAGATCGCTAGCATCATCCTCAGTTATTTCGAATCGCTCTAAGGCAGTTAAATTCTCCTTAACAATAGCTACAACAGCTGTGCAAGTAGCAAGCAAATCGCCACCACGTATGTTTTGCAATTCGCTTTCGGTATAGTCTACCTTGGCCTTGAGTACTTTATTGTCAGCAAGCGAAGCCATTGCATACAAAACCGAAGATAGCTCGTAGGCCTTGTCGATTAATTCTTCCTGCTGCTTGTTTTTTTCGGCCGTAATTCCTGTCAAATTGCTCTCGGTTAGCAAACGAAGCGATTCTATTTCGCTAATTAGATTTTCCATATTGCTAATCAATTCGACAATTACTGGTGATGCTTCCCATAAACTACGGTTCTGTTTTAAAAAACTCAAAACAATGTTCAACATCATTAATTTGTTCTCTAATCTTTTTAACATGGCTTTGGGTTTTAGGATTAACAACTTTTATTTTTCATGATAAATAGCTACTTTCAGCATTTAACAGGCAGCGACTTACATTGCCTTATTACTTACTAACTTTGTATTAATGCTTTCTTACATTGGATAAATAAATACTTACATTCAATTTTTGCTTACTAATCATTGCTTAAATGCCTGCTTACATTGCCTAGATGCTAACTTAAATTCAGATTTTGAACACTTGCAAGTAATTTGTAACTGCCAACACTATGTAAATGATTAATGCACGATTTTTTTCAGGAGTAAACTATGGCTTTACATGACATAAATTGGGTTTGCCTATGGCCAGTTCGTAATTCGATGGGGAAGGGCACAGCCATTGGTAAACACAGTCGGAACAGGGTTCCATGTCGCGAGTACGACGCCACGAGGATCCTTGATCCATTTCTTTATATACCAGTTCCCGAATCTCGTCTTCAATTGTGCCCAGCGCAGGAAATTTTGGATTGGCATACACCTTACCGTCTGGAGTGATGGTTAGCTTACCAAAATCATTGGTATTTAAAGCTTGGTGAGCAAATACCTCACGTTTGCTTAAGTCTGGTTTTTTTAGGTCTTCTTCGGTAAGATAAATATGATCTTTAAAAAACTTAAGGTTCGATCCATTATAATGTGGTTGTATTTTCGAACTCAACTCATACTTTTCAATAATATCACTAATATACTCATATTGATCTTCATCTTCTACAATAAAATTAAAATTAGCTCTAATCTCATGTTTCAATGTCGTTTCAATTGCATCTATCAATAATCCTTCATTAAAAGAGCCGTCAATTAAAAGATTCAAATTACAATTATCTTTTTGTATGTATTTCCAGATAGATGCTTTTGTGGGCAATAATGTATAATGAGAATAAAACTGCTGATTTACGTTAAAAGCATTTAAATATTGCAATAATTCATCTAAATAAGAATAATTAAATAAGTCTCCTCCAAAGAAATTTAACCTCTGGATAGCATTCTTTTTATTTTTTCGTATGAAATTTTTTATGCTGTTAATTTCTAATTCATTATTTTCATTACAGCACCATTCTAGCTGTTTATTTGTTTTATCGCAATTATGACACCCAACTCTACATTCCCCTGTAACATAAAAAGTGATTTCCGACAGGTTCCGTACTACTTCTTGCCCAAAAACAGCATCACTCTTTACTAAATTTTCGGTTCTATCAATTTCTTCGTTAATATTCAACTCTGGAATATAAACAAGAGGTTTCTTATTGGAAATACTTTGATCTAATAGATCACCACAAAAATGGGTGCGTAGAAGTTTTATGAATCCTTTTATCTCAATATTTACAAGCTCATTACTACTTATTTCTATGCAGTATAAATTCTCTTTAACTTGTAAACGATCAATTACCAAGCTTAATTGATCGGTAATAGTTAATGCAAAACTTTTTCCAGATAAGCTATTATATATAAGAACACTATCCTTATTAGACCAAATGAACACATATGAATCTAATATAAGCCAATACTTTTTTTTCATAATCATAAAACTATTTTATTTATAACACTAACCCATTGAGGCTCCCCCTCTAACACACTAATCCTTCTAGCTAATAAAGCTCTATATTGTATTTCATCTTTTTTATCGATACAGATTGGAACTTTCTTTTCAAATTCAAATTGAAAAATACATTTACCACATGACTCAGCCTCGTAACAGGATTTACATTGCTCAGAAAGATTCTTAAAATATTGAGTGTATAAATCTGCGATATATTTTGTATTTATCTCAACATTCTCCTTTACGGTTCCTAAAACATGATCAAAACCTATGCGCTCACAAGCATATATTTCTCCATTGGGCACGACGTACATTTTCTTCCAAAAGGGTAAACATGTACCTGTTGGCAATCTTTTCTGTTCATTATTTTCTCCAACCAATAATTCATAGTAATGCTTATAAGAGTTGTCAGTGTTATTATAGAAAAAAGTTCCTAAATCCTGCATAACATTACTTTTAACCAGTGACTTTTCCGTCATTTCTTTTGTTTCGCTATACCCTTGCCTTATCCTCTCATATTCTTCTTTTTTATCTTCGTTTAGTTGATTATCCGAAATTGTTGCCATGGATGGAATTTTGTTGAATTCCCTATGCATATACTGATGTACTTTCGGAGCACTTGAGTTTATGTTAAGCACGGAGTTGAATTCGACACACTTGTCAAAATATTCTGGATACTTTGTTTTTATTTTTTTAATATTTCCAAACACGATATCATAAGACTCATTACCTCTTTTATCTAGTCTTAGCGAATTACTTTTCTTATCGCCATCAAGACTAATCAATAAATCGAAATTATGCTCCACAAGAAAATCTATGTGTTTATCAAGAAGCATACCATTGGTTGTCATATTATATCCAAAAGAAGCATTATTATTCAATTTTAGTTTTGAAAATATATCTACTACTTTTTTAACCAAGTCTATATTTAAAAGAGGTTCTCCTCCATAAAATCCTATTCGAATTTGATTATTTTTTGAAATATTTATATCACTGTTCCAATAAGGTATCATATACCTTATTATTTTCTTAACAGTGGATAAATCCATGTGCTTGTTTTTTATAAATCTTTGGTTTTCGTACATGTCTCCAAAACAACAATAAGTGCAATTTAAATTGCAAATATCCGTTATCTGAAATACAATATTATCAATATTAGCAAGTTGCTTTTCTACAAGTTCAGGAGATACAACTCCTCCAAACTGATCTTCATAAGATCGATTCTTAAAGAAACCATTTGCCTTTAAGAATTGGTATTTCTGAGTATAATACTCAAGTTCTTCAACTGCCAAATCTGGAAACTCATCTGCAGCTCTTTCAATAAGCAAAGAAGTGTTTAAGTTATCTTTTTCGGACAAACTCATAATTAGTCGTAAAACAGGATGTACATTTACAAAAAGAGATTTCCCCTTATCATACAAATAATGATTTTTATTTATAGATTCAAAATAACTGGTTGATTTCATTGTGTTCATTTTAATTGACATATTTATTCAACATTACTATTCCGTAACATCCTTTTTATTTCTTTAGATGAGCAACAACTAACACAGGGTTATCGTCTTCTTTTAGTTGTTTTAAAATAGCTAGTAATTTTTCATTTATCTGCTCTCCATTTTCCTGTTTATCCTTCACAAATTGAATTAATTCATAAGAATTAATGGAAGCAATTAATTTTTCATTAAATGCACCCCATAATGGCAAGAATTCCAGTCCTATAATTATATCATTACGAAAACATTTGTCTTTAAGAGCAATTGTTTTGCCTGTACTTTTATCATAGAATGCCAACTGATATCCCAGACTCTTCTTTCCCCTGAACTTACCCCAAAAATATGTTCTTCTATAAATGAAAAATAAGTAATTTTGAGTTTCATCTAAAGTGTATACTCTAATCTTACCATCACTTAATTTAAACTCTTCTAAACTATTAAAACTTCCACTTTGTCTGGCTTTTAGTGCTTTCGTTAAAAATGATCCATTTTTGTGTGGGAAAAATTCTTCAGGAAGTTTTGAATTCGGATACTGTAACACATATCTGGGGTTTATTCGATTTACATCTACATTATATATTGTATCATTAAAAAAATTATAAAAGATTACCTGATTCTTAAATGTTGAAAAATATCTGTTTATACCTGAAAAACTACCACACTCTTTTTGATAAATATCATTTTTTATCACCATCTCACCACTTGTAAGTTCAAACTGTTTGTTTATCCAATATAGGGAATCAGGAAATTGGTACATTACTATTTTGTCTCCCACAAACTCAATATCGAAAAAATTACGTCCTGTTCCCAAGGGTTTATCTTTCGTTTCTTTAAAAAAGTGCCATTCTTTTCCAACGTACTTCCCTAACGAATCGTATCCTATCAACTTAGATCCTCGAGACCAAAACTCACCTTCTTTGTATTTAATTTGTGGACATGAGTGAATATCTTCACCAGGGCCCCTACCTCGTTTTCCTATTTTTTTTACAAAATTCCCTTTCCAATCAAATAACCTTGTGTCAACCTCGATAAATTGTTCACAGAAAGAAAACCTCGGATTCCCATCCACTAAAATATTCGTATTCGTCTCTAATGGAATTAATGTAATGCTGTCTACCAAAGAAGACAGTAATACCTCTTGTGGATTCTCAATGGCCTCATCAAGCCGAATGATATTATCAATATTTTTATTACTCTCCTTTACAGTTTCTTTGCAGGCGGAAAAGCATAGAATTACAAATAGTGTAGTAAAGAGTAAATTAGTTAAATTCATTTTTCTCAATTTTAAGAATGCTACCTACTAAACACAGCAGGCAGCATCTTTTTTAAATTAATTCATTACCAGTCTGATGCATTCATAAAATCTCCATTTGAATGAAGTCCAGAATAATAATCACCGGAACATAAGCACGAGCATTTTCCCTCGTCATTATTAGATGCACGATTAGTTTGCCCCCATGCACAATAACTCCCACCATGAATATTCTGCAATTCTTTTTCGTCCATATTAGCTTTGCTAATTTCGCTCAACTTTAGTTTTGTAATTTTTTTCATTTTTAAAAATTAATAAATTATGCCTACTTCTTATTTAAGGTGATTTTTCGGCTTGTTCACACCTTAGGATTGGCCACTCCTAATACTATTGATTAAATCAATATACTTAGAACACATTTGTGCTCTGGTAAAAAATTTCTGAACAGATGCTTCTGCTCCTTTTGAGTATCTTGATGCGGTGTGTTCATTACCTGTAATTTCTATAATTCCAGTTACAAGAGAATCAACGCTGGGAATTTTCTTATTTTCTTCATTTATTATGTATTCAGTAAGAAAGCCATTTGTACCGTGGTTTATAATTTCAATTAAACCACCTACACTATTTGCAACAACGGGGAGTCCACTTTGTAGCATTTCCAATAACACAAAGCTACATTGCTCCTCATAAGATGGTAATACGCCTACATCAGCAATTCTATACAATTCACATAAAAATTTTCGATCCACGAATCCAGTAAATATAATATTTGCATTATATTCTGCCTGTTGATCAAGTAATTTACCTGTGCCTGCCATAATAAGACAAGAATTTGGATGGTTTTTATTAATTAATTCGAAAGCATCTAGTAATTCATAAATACCTTTTTCTTTATCTAATCTACCAGCATACATGATGATTTTATCATACTTAATCAGATTAAGTTTTCTTTTGAGTTTGGTTAAATTATTTTTTTGAACTTTTAAAGGCAAATCAATTCCGTTATATATCACTTCAATCTTATCTTCAGTGGCTTTCATATCATTAATTAAATTACGCTTCCCATGATTTGTTACAGCAATCACACGATCAACGAGACAAAATAATTCATCACTTAAAGAAAAAAGGTTATTTGAACTAATTGATTTTTCAAGCTTCATTTCGGCATGATGTGTATAAATCAACTTACAATTGTATTCTGCTTTAAAAGCTTCTCCTAAAAAAAACTGATATATATAGTTAAGATGAATTACTAGTTCCTTTTTCTTTTCAAACAAGTCGGTTGTAAGAGAAACAATACGTTTTGCAATTTTTTTTTGGCGACTAATACATTCATGATCCAATTCAATCCAATTTGAAGGAATAGGAATATTAATAATGGTAATACCATCAACCTTCTCTACACTATATTCTTTCTTTACCCTATAACCTACTTTCAACAAATAAATATCAATTAATTTTTCCTTAGATACTCCTTTTATTAATTCATTAATAAAAGTTCCTACGCCATAAATAGATCCTCTATCATTATTATCAACAATTACCCAATTAATCATTATACTTCATTTTTATTAGTTGCAACAACTTCGCATATTCCTTCTAACATTCCAAAGGCATTGTCTTCATTCTCAAAAGCAAAACCAGCATATGCAGTATCTGTTTCATCGAAAGAAAAGCTTGTCTCTTGCCAATAAAGGGCTTCCCTTAAGTAGGTTTCATTATTACAAATAGTATGTAATTGGCTGTAAATCCATGAAATACCGGAAGTGCCACACCTCATTGTTGCATTATTAGGCAAAAGCTCATTCTTAATGGCTTCTCTACTTATTTCCGGCTTTGCTTTGCATACATCTGCTAAAATAGTTGCATGATTTTCGTTTACATGAATAATCAGCTTACTGTTTTTCCATTTTTCGATAACCATAGAAAGTAATAGTCGATTGCTATGTAATTGAGGCCAGTTTTC
>JADGFH010000876.1 GCA_016743925.1 Labilibaculum sp. | reverse complement strand
ATTATTTTCTTTATAATCAGTCTATGTATTTATTTCTTAACTCTCTCCTTCCGTAGCCTCCCCTATATTAGCTTCTGTATCATCTTCATTCGAAGAATTTACTTTAGCTACAGCTGCGATAGAATCATTTTTCTTACTCAAGTTAATTAAACGAACACCTTGTGTTGCACGTCCCATAACTCTTAAATCAGAAACTGACATTCTTATGGTAATACCTGATTTATTAATAATCATCAGATCATCATTATCAGTTACGTTCTTAATTGAAATCAAATTACCAGTCTTATCAGTGATGCTAATTGTTTTGACACCTTTACCACCTCTGTTCGTAATTCTGTAATCATCAATTTTAGAACGCTTTCCAAAACCATTTTCTGACACTACAAGGATATCCTCTTCTTTGTTCTCTACACATATCATGCCAACCACTTCGTCAGCTTCGTCTTTCAGTGTGATTCCTCGTACTCCAGAAGCAGTTCTACCCATAGGACGAACCTGACTTTCAGCGAATCGTATTGCCTTACCAGATCGTCCAGCAATTACGATTTCATTTTCGCCATTTGTTAACTTAGCCTCTAGTAATTGATCTCCTTCACGAATTGTAATGGCATTTACACCATTTACTCTTGGTCGCGAATAAGCTTCTAATGAAGTCTTTTTAACAACACCTTTCTTCGTACAAAGAACAATATTATTGCTATTGATGTAATCTTCTTCTTTTAAATTAAGAACATTGATGTAAGCTTTCACTTTGTCATCCTGCTCTATATTCAATAGATTTTGAATAGCTCTACCTTTTGATTGCTTAGTTCCTTCAGGAATTTCGTATACTTTCAACCAGAAACATTTCCCTTTTTCAGTAAAGAACAACATGGTATTGTGCATTGTAGCCATAATCATGTGCTCTAAGAAATCTTCTTCACGAGTAATACTTCCTTTAGAACCTACTCCTCCTCTATTCTGTGTTTTAAATTCAGCAAGCGGTGTACGTTTAATATAGCCCATTCTAGAAATAGTAATAACCATTTCTTCATCAGCGTAAAAATCTTCAGGATTAAACTCTTCAGATGCATATACAATGTCAGTTCTTCTCTCATCACCATATTTGGCTTTTACATCAAGAAGTTCTTCTTTAATGATATCCATTCGCATTTGCTCATCGTTAAGAATCGCATTCAAATGATTAATCAATTTCATCAATTCCTCATACTCAGCATGTAGCTTATCTCGTTCTAGACCAGTAAGCTTTTGCAAACGCATATCCAAAATTGCTTTCGCTTGAATTTCATCTAATTCAAAATTAGACATTAAACCAAGTCTTGCTTCTTCTGGCGTTTTTGAACCTCTAATTAAAGCAATAACCTGATCGATGTTATCCAAGGCAATAATTAGGCCTTTTAAAATATGAGCTTTTGCTTCTGCTTGTCTTAATTCAAATTGTGTTCTTCGAACAACTACATCATGTCTATGCTCAACAAAATACTTGATTAGATCTCTAAGATTTAACATCTTAGGACGACCTTTAACCAATGCAATGTTATTTACACTAAATGATGTTTGCATCTGTGTGTATTTAAACAATTTGTTTAAGACCACATTTGCAATAGCATCTCTTTTCAAATCAAAAACGATACGCATACCTGTACGGTCAGACTCATCATTCACATTTGAAATGCCTTCGATTTTTTTATCATTGATTAAATCAGCTGCTTTCATAATTAATTCAGCCTTATTAACCATATACGGAATCTCAGTCACGATAATTTTCTCACGACCAGCATCTGTTGTTTCAATATTTGTTCTTGAACGGACAACAACTCTACCTCTCCCCGTTTCAAAAGCCTCTTTCACTCCTTGATATCCATAAATGGTACCACCGGTAGGAAAATCAGGTGCTTTAACAATCTTAATCAAGTCATCTATTTCAACGTCATTATCATCTATGTAAGCGATGGTTGCGTCAATGGTATCTGAAAGATTATGAGGAGGCATATTTGTAGCCATACCAACTGCTATTCCCGATGCTCCATTTACAAGAAGATTAGGAATACGAGTAGGAAGAACCGTTGGTTCTTTTAAGGATTCATCAAAGTTGGGAGACATATCAACTGTATCCTTTTCAAGATCAGCTAGAGTTTCTTCAGCAATTTTATTCATTCTAGCTTCCGTATAACGCATAGCAGCAGGGCTATCTCCATCAACAGAACCAAAATTACCTTGACCATCAACTAGAGGATAACGGAGAGACCAATGTTGTGCCATACGAACCATAGTCATGTATACCGAACTATCACCATGTGGATGATACTTACCTAATACTTCTCCAACAATTCTGGCTGATTTCTTATAAGGTTTGCTAGCGGTAATTCCCAATTCTGACATTCCAAATAATACTCTACGATGAACAGGTTTTAAACCATCCCTAACATCTGGTAAAGCTCTGGAAACAATAACCGACATTGAGTAATCAATGTAAGCGGATTTCATTTCCTCTTCTATATTAATGCGTATAATTC
>JADGFH010000875.1:2253-2522 GCA_016743925.1 Labilibaculum sp. | reverse complement strand
CAGCAAAAGCTCAGTTGCAAGCTGATGTTCAGGGTGAGCAACAAAAACTATCTGCAAACATAGCAAACAGTAAAGGTGAATACAAGGCTGCTTCCGATAAGCGTAGAGCTAAATTGATGGCAATAAAAGAAGAGATAAATTACAATAACCAACAAGCGGCACTTGCAAAGGCTCAGGGAAAACAGAGATTGGCAATGTCTAATGCTGATAAATTCGCATATTCTGGAATGGACGCATTTGTAAATGACAACAGCTACCTACAGTCAATG
>JADGFH010000875.1:0-2243 GCA_016743925.1 Labilibaculum sp. | reverse complement strand
TCAGCTGCTGCATCCAAGCAAGGGCGAAACATGGCTATTGCTATTAACGAAACATTCGGTGGTGGAAGTTTGTTCTATGAACCAGATGGTGTTAAGAAAGTTATGCAAGCAGTTACCGTACTTGGTGGGAATAATATGACTCCATCAGTAGAGCTTATTACAAAACTTGACGAGTGGGATGTTGATGATATTAAGGTTAGCCTCACGACATTCAATCAGGATTTTAAAGAAGATTTTGCTGGTATAGTTCAAGGACTGCAAGATTCTAATGCTAGGCTTACTGGTGATGGAGTAGATAAGATTGTAATACTTGCAAACTACTCTACTGCTTTAAACAGTGTGCTTAGTGACATATATTCAAGGAACGGAAAGAGAAAACTATCACCAGAAGACCAAAAAAAGGTTAATAGAATACTACACAGTCAGAGATTGATTAACAATAAAATTGGTACAGATGCAGTAATTGACCTTAAAGACCAACAGGCGTTTTCTTCAATGGTTGCGTTTTCGGCAAATAAGAATATGTCCTCAATGGTATACAACGATATTGATGGTGCTGGTTCTATGCAAGATGAGTTGATGGGAACTAGAGATGGTAGTGTTAAAGACTTTGTGCCAACTGGAAGCACAGCAAGAACAGTCGCTAAAGCAACAGCTGCAATACCAGCAATAGCTCCACTTGCAACAGCGGTCAATTTAGTACAAGACTTAGTTGGTGACGAAGAAGAAGAAGACTTAACGCTTAATCAAAAGCTACAAAAACAAGCAGCAGAAAAAGCTGAGGGTACAAATCAATGAGCGAATTTAACACTCGTAGCAACATAGGCGCGGTTGCCTTAGAAGAGGCTGAGACTCGTGTTAATACCGAAGTTGTTGAAACAGAAGAAGTTGCAACAAGAAGTAATGTAGAGAGTGAGACATCAACTGAGAAAGTAACGCTTCCAAGCAAAGAAGAGATTGCAGAATTAAATGAAGTTATGATAAATGTTAATCCTGTTATGAATGCAGCACTTGCTGTTGAAAAGATTTTTGGGTTACAGGCAAGTGGTGATGCCTCAAGAAAAAACAATGCAGTTGCTAATTATATAAAAGACCCTGAGAAATTTGTTAGAGATGACTATGCAGTAAGAGATAAGTTGAAAAATGATTTAATGCGTGGGTTTATGAATGACCTTGCATTTGGTGGATTAGAAGACAATGCTGATTATGCGCCAATGAATGGCAGTCTTACAGAGATGGCTGGTAGTTTATCTGGAATGCTCGTTAGGGATGTTGCTCTATCGAAGGTTACAGGGATACCTATGGGCTTTATGATGGGTATTGATTCAGGAATACAGCACTATAATCATCTTCTTGCAGAAAATCCTGATGAAGAAAGAGCCGTAGCGTATGCAGTTGCACATGGTGTAGCAATGTCTACAGGGTACGGAGTAGGTTTAAAAGTAATGCCTAAAATTGTTGGTCTGTTTATGAAATCATCATTTACCGAAACTGTTGCAGCTAGTTTTATGAAAGGTGGTTTTGAGATGATAGGTTGGACGGGTGCTGACAAGTATGCCAACAGAGCGTTAAAGAATGGTATTGATATGGCGTATGGCGACCCAGAATTATTCTCAAATGTTGCTGCATTACAAAAGACCCCAAAATATACAGACCTACAAAATCAGATAGATACTCAAAACTCTCCTGAGTTAAAAGAACAGATGGGTGTTATGTATGCAGAGGCATTTACAAAAGACCTTATGCGTATGAGAACAGAAGATAACGAAGAGCCTGTTAGTGCGTGGACTGCTGCCTCATTATTTCTTGCTGGTGGCTTAATGCACGCGACCCCTAAGCTAACCTCTAAAATGATAAGTAAGGCGTATGCGGCATCAATGGCTCCTATAAATGCAGCAGCTGACACAATACTCCCTAATGCAATGTCAACAATAGAACACTTTCCATCTATTAAGTTTAAAAAGAATGCTGTTGTTGAATTTGATGGCACTCAAATAAAAGAGTTTGTTGCTGAGATAAAAGGTATGGGTGATGGTGTACTTGAGCCTCGTGTTGCTAAATGGTGGTATTCGTTAAATAGTGCCTACCATAACAAGAAAAACTATCGTCAGGTTATGCGGGTGTTAAATGTGAGGAAGGCAAAATGATAGATAAAAAACAAATTGCTAATTTTGAGAATGCAGTAAGCAATGCAACAATGGATGAGATAAATGATAACGGTATTGTGCAAAACGAACACATAT
>JADGFH010000874.1 GCA_016743925.1 Labilibaculum sp. | reverse complement strand
CTTTATCCTGTATTGTAAGACTCTGAGGTAGATACCTTTCTTTTTCAATATTTAAGTCATCTCTTGCCTCATAAATTGAGAGTAATATCTCAGCACCTTGTTGATATGTAAGTAAAAAGTCTCTTAAAACATGATTGTAACGATTAACTAAATTTTTAAAAGTTAAAATACTTCTTATTTCATGTGGGTTGTTCTTTAAAATGCTCTCAAAATTTTCTATGGATATTTGTTTATATATTTTTTGATTATTTACCAGTTCCCAAAATGAATTGATATATCCGTGTAAAAGCTGCTCAAAGTAAAAAATTACATTACTATCATTAATCTTTGACATAAATTGACCTACAATCTTGCCATATTCGATTACTTTTTGTTTGAAAACTTTAATATCATTTTGTGTCCAAGCTTTTAAATACAATTCATTATCAAGATATTGTTTGATATTATACAGTTCAACGATGTCATTAACATCTTCATAAACCGATTTTGTATCACGCCTTAAAATATGCTCACCTTTTGACAAGTGATGTCCTCCTGACATATCTCCTTTTGAATAAAATACTACTCTGTTTAAATCGTGTTTATGCATATAAATCGTGTTATTCTGAGGTGCAGTTAACCGTCTTGTTGAATTTCGAAAGCGAATTAAGAATTTCCTTATCAAATCGCTAAGGAAGCAAGTCGATTAATTTACATATTATTTTATTATGGGTAAGCTGCTTTGTTAAATTAAGAAAGCATTTAAATAGGGGAGGAGATTTATTTGGCTTGCTGGTGTTAATTAATTACTCTAAACTTTCAAACTGCTCATCAATGCCTATGATAATTTAGCTTAGTTGTTAGCATATGTTTTTAGTTGAGTGATATATTTAGTTTTGTTAGGATAGGTAGAATGTTGTTTTTGTATTCTACATATTCATCTGAATTTACACCCCAAACTCCAATATCATTTACATTTGTATGTGATATAGAATTTTGATTTCTTCTTTCGAAAAAATTTGAAATTAATTGAATTTCATCACCCGTATAATTCTCTTCTGCCATTTTTCTCGTTACTTTCAAAGCTGTTGTTTTAGAACCAGCATCAAAATATGCTCTTTCAAATAAAGATTGAAATTCATTTAATAAATGATTAAAGCATACATTATGATTTAGTAATAGTTCATTTAATCTTCTTAATTTTATTTGTTGAGTTAAAGGAATAGAATCATCTAAATTTAGAAAAGCAGGATTATAAACAGGACTAAAAGAAGATAAATTATGATTTGAGTCTAAAGAACTAATGATTAAATTCAAATACTCTAAATCGTATTGGTCTTCACTTTTTATTTTTATAAGAATTGGGTGTATTTCATTTTTATAATTGTCAAATTCAGATATTAAGTTTGTTTTAAAATCATTTTTAGCCTCTGAAATTAAAAAAGTTATTTGATGAAAAAATTTATCTAAAATTGTCAATTTTTGTGTAATACTCTGACTTGTTTCCAAGTGAGATTTAATAAATTGAAATAAATTAGTTCTTCCTTCTTCTGAAGTTGTCATTAAATGAAAGAACACTTTAGGCTTAATAAGTATAAAGTCTAGTGC
This sequence comes from Labilibaculum sp., assembly GCA_016743925.1. Lineage (GTDB taxonomy): Bacteria > Bacteroidota > Bacteroidia > Bacteroidales > Marinifilaceae > Labilibaculum. The sequence goes on along the minus strand of JADGFH010000874.1, from coordinate 937 downwards.
TTGGATATTATCGAATATTCGAGAATCTTTAATTTTCTTAATAGCTTCTTCACTTTTTGAATATGATAAGCAAGTTTTAAGGATGAGTATGTAATTTAAGTAAGCAGATTCCTTTGTTTCAATACTTAATTGTGGTAATTGAGACGACTGGTCTTTTAATTTTTGGATTATTGAAATACATTCGTCAAATATTTCTGGAACTTTTTTATCCTTAATTTCAATACTTAATAAAGAGTCCTTATATAAATCTTCAAGGTCAAATTCAAGGTCAAAAGGACTATCTAGACTGCTAGCATTTAAAAAGTCAAGTTGACTGTCTTCATCAGAAATACAAAATCTATCACATTTTGAACTACTTACTGAAAGGTTTAATTGATTTATTAGATATTCAGAAAAATCATTTTCAATATCATATATTTTTTGTCTAACATTTTCTAATGAAGTAGAAGCGTCTTCTTCGAAAATCAAATAGAAATCATCAACGTATCTTATGTAACTGAAATTAGAATCTTGAAGATATTTATCTGCAACATATTGGTCAAACCTAGAAAAGTATATTGAACTCAAAAAACTAGAAATCAAATTTTGATTTGAAACAGGTATACCTATATTATTCTGTTGGAAGAAATGGAGAAGGTTTACAATAGACTCTTTAGTCAATTCATTGAATTTTAGACTCTGTTTTAATGTCGGTGTACAATTTGTGTCAATTAAATCAAAAAGTATTTTATGGTCAATTGTATAAAAGAAAGACTTTATATCAAGCGAAATCGCATATTTTACTTTTCCTTCAACTGGTTTAGTTAGACTTTCTTTTAATCCAATGAATTCTTTATAGTCTTCATAATAAAATATTTTAGAGCTAATTGGATTTTCGAAATTTAACTTACCACCATAAAAGACATTAATATTTTTCGATTTATAAATTTCTATGTCT
>JADGFH010000873.1 GCA_016743925.1 Labilibaculum sp. | reverse complement strand
GTCCTACAGTGGTCCCATGAAAAATATATTTTTAATCATATTGGCTATAAATATAAACCCCTCCTCAAGATTAACTTGGGGAGGGGTTTGTTTTATGGAATTTGATATCTATTCTTTGATCTTGACGTTCATTAATTCAGTTAAGCTAACTGTGAATGGTTCAGCTGATGAATGACCTTTCTTAATTTTCTCTAATTTTTTGAAATCCCATTCTACACCTCTAAATTCAGGAGTCTCATCTTTTTCATTATCAATTGCTTGAAAAATAACCCAATCTCCCGTACAGGGATATTCTGACGAATCTCTACTATGCAGTATATTTCCTGAAAGGTCACAGGTGAATAGCCCTTCCTCCGAAACAATCTGATAGCAGGTTTTGTGCGTTAGTGAAACGCGCCCGTGTAAGCAATCCTTAAAAATTGATTCTTGCTTTTGTTGGAATAATAATTCGTTCCAACCATATAATAATAAGTTATTCATTGTATTTCATTTGATAGAAGGATTGCCCTGAAAAAAGGGACAATCCTTCTTGCTTGATTATTTAAATTTTCTTGCCGATAAAGAATGCATAGCCGTAATACGCCTTATACTTGTGGTATAGTTGTATTTCGTGACGTTGGTTAGCAATAAAATCCTCGGCAGATTTGTTGCCAGCATTTTCCTTTAAAAAGGCTTTGTGTGCTGCAACCTGTGGCTTGTAAAAGTCCTCGGTCCAGCAGGAGTCGGGAACGATGAAAGTGGCAACAGGCATATAACCTGCGCTTTGCATTTGTGCCACCTTATTGGGAATGGTGTCTATTCCAGGATAGGCATCCATCCAAAACTCTTCGATCTCCTTAGGTCGTTCTTCGGTAAACCACGTTGCTTCGCTAACAGCGATATAGCCTCCCGTTTTCAGAAAGCGTCGCCACTCCTTAAGGCCTCGCTCAAAGCCGATATTATAGATGGCACCTTCCGACCAGATGAGGTCTAACTCTTCATCCTGAAAGCTGAGGCTGTCCATAGATTCGACCACGCCTTTTACTCTATCCTGTAGATTTAGTTTACTAGCATTTGAATTGAATAGATCGATAAATCTGGGAAACAAGTCGATGCCTCTTATATGCCCCTCGGTGTGTTGAGCCAAGGTCATAGTTTGGCCACCTGTACCACAGCCAATATCAGCTATGTTCGAGTCCTTGTTTAGATTATCGATAAAGCTCAATGCTTTTACTGTTATCTCAGGGCTTCCGGGCCCTTGTCGTTCTAGCGTGGCGTAATAGTCGCAGATAATATTGAGGTCGAAATCGTGAATTGAAGTATTTTCTTTACTCATGATATTAAAATTTTGGTGTTCGAAACCGAGGCATAAGAAGGCTTCAATGGCCTTTACCAAGTTTCAAATATTACTAATGTATGGATATAAAAATAACTCCGACAAGAATATGCCTGAGTTCAATTAGAGGATAAGCAAAGGCAGAACACCCAAGCTTATTTACTTTACCAAATCCTTCTTAATTTTTAACATCAATTGTTTTTAGTCCTTGTAAAAATAATCATTTATTCTGAAAAGGCACAAATAAAAAAACCTCCCAAGCTTTGGCTTGGGAGGGGGGATCTATTTATTTAAATCTGTTTTATTGAATTTAAGCTATTGAATAATTTCGATATTCTTCTATTGTTTCAAAACCAGAGGGGATATAATCCCAACCACGATCTTCATCGGAGAAGTCAAAATCTGCAATTCTATCTGGAATAATTGGTTGAGGGGTTACTTTGTTTAAATAACCTTTAAATAAATGATTTATTTCACACTCACCAACTCTACTACGTAGTTCATGCCATCTGTCATCTTCATCCATACCTTCTTCTATATATGAGGACATTACCCAACCCCATATCATACATTCGGCATTATCAATATCTAATTCCATTGTAGCAAAATGTTCTTTTGTGTAGTATTGTTGTGGATCTATTTCTGCACTGAGCACAACGTAGCAATCATATACAATTTCAAGAAGCTTTATAAATTGTATTCTACAAGACGAAACAATATCCTGTAGTTTTAAGTTGTCATTATCAAATCGGTATTCAACTTTACCATCAAAATATTGTGCTCCAGCAATTGGAAGCATACCAGTGTGAATGTTTTTATTTCGGATTTCTAAAAAATATTTTGCAATGGGATCTATGCTTAATATTTCTTGTTTAGCCTCATACCATCTTTCGAATCCTTCTATTTTTTTATACTGCTGAAGAGCAAATGTTATTGATCTTGATACTGAGAGAAATGCAGTTAAGTAACAAGAAAATTCAAACCATTCACTCTCTTCTTCAATCATCTTTTTAAGGAAGAATTCAGTTTCTCTTACTTTTTGCTCTACTAAATTGAAAGAATAGTTCATGTTTTAGAAAATGCATTAATTATTTTGAATATCTATTGATTTTCAGATTGGAGAACTAATTTTTTCAGTTAGAACATCTAGGTTAGCCTTGTGTTTTATTATATCCTTTCTTATTCTTTTACAGTATTCTTGGTCAAATGTAATACCA
>JADGFH010000112.1 GCA_016743925.1 Labilibaculum sp. | reverse complement strand
ACATAGTGTTGTGTGTTGTTTTTTACCTGATTAAATGCTTGTTTTTATTGACTAATTAAATTTATTTTGGTATTTATTGGTATTTATTGGTGTTTTATTTGGCTTATATAAAGAATTTTTTCTACATTTAGTCTAGGATTTCATAAGTGCTATTCTAAATCCTTACTAAGAGCATGATACAAACATTAAAATTATCAGCTTTCTATTTGGTAACCCCAACTCTCTGGTTTATTTACATACTATAAAATTGTAAGTAAAACCAAGAGCATTCACTTCTTCTGAAGCATGCAAATACAAGTACTCCAATAATTATTCAATCAGAACTAAACCTTTTAGCTTCTTGTAAAAACTTAGAATAGCACAATTTTATAGCCATTACCACTCTCTTATTTTATTAATCAATTACAAACTTACCCAATTACAAGTTATTTGCTAATGTATGAGCTTCAGTTGTTGATGGCAAGGGTTTAACGGTCTCTATTCTGAAGTTAAGCCTTGGAAAAGCGAATGAAGTTTAATAAAAATTAAACATGTCAAGCTCAAAGTTCATTTTAATATTCTCAGAATTGATTTTGTTCGGCTCCAACAAGAGATTCTAAATTGGCTGAACAAGAAACTTTTCTAATTTGCTCGGATTGTTCCATGCAAAATCCCCTCACATTTTTGTTTGAAAGCCTTTCGTAAGTCTCCGAATAGTTTTCTTAAGACATCGAATAACTTTCTCTATCTCATTGGCAAGCTTCTTGAATCATTTACCTTGATAGCAGAATCAAAATTGCAAAGAGTTTGACCAAGGAGACGGATTATAAAACAGTTTTTTTTTCACAAACTAAAAAATAATTGAAATGCAAAAGACATTTATCAATCAGAAGGAAATGCACAGAACATTTAAAGATTTCTATCTGAAAAATCAAGCTAAACTCGATGCAGTCCCAGTCGCTAAAGAGATTTTCGAACTGCAAATGAACAAGATGAACAAATTTGACACTTGCTGGGATATCGTAATTCAAAATTCTACGGGTACTACCATCACCAAGCACAACACAAAAGTATTATCTGCTGAGATCTTAAATAAAATCAACCTTCTTTTCTACAACTACTGCATCAAAAATAATATGATGGTGCAAATTCCTAATTTAAAAGGAAGTATACCGACCTATATGATTTTATCAGATGAAAAATTTATTTCTAAAATGGATTACACCTGTAACTTTGCGGATCAACTGGGTGAAAACCTTGCAGATACAGCAGTTACACCTGAGGAAGTAGCCGATCTAAAAACGCTCCGCACCAGTTACGAAAGTTTGGCTCCAAGACCAAGAGAACTGAAAAGCAATATAAAAATTAACAATCAGGAATTAAAAGAAGTAGCTGCTGAAATATTGCATATTATTAAAACCAGGCTAAACGCTGTAATGCAATCGCTCTATGAATCAACAGATGAGGAATTTTATCAAAGCTATTTGGAGGCTACAACGGTAGAAAAAGTGGGTTATACTAAAACTGCTGTCTCGGGAACAATTCTCGACAAAGAAAACAAGCAGGCGGTACCTCAGGCTCATGTCATTATTAGTGAGGCAAATATTGATCACCTTTGCCAAGGAGAAAAAGGAGGCTTCCGAATTAAAAATCTCGATCCGGGAACTTATCAGATCCAAATACAGGCGGTAACCTACAAAACTATTAGTATGGAACTGGTACACCGATATGGGGAAACCAATGTGTTAGAGGTGGAAATGGAAACAGAGGAGTAATGAATGATAATGGTGCTCTCAATGGTTTTGAGGGTACCATTTTTAAATAGCCCAAAGGCAGGAAAGGAAAATCCCGATGCTCGGGACCAGCAGAGCTGGAGAGATAAAGGATTATTGGTAATTGATCGACAATAGTCATTGGTCGATATTGGGAAGCGCAGTAACCTGACATTCTGTTGATTATTGTGCCTACTTTATACTTTTCTCCTTTTTACTTTGCTAGTATGCGGGGAGATTGCCGCGGCCTTATTAAAACACCTCACCCCAACCCTCTCCTAAAGGAGAAGGAGTTTTAAAAAATAGTCTTGCTACTATTCGAAGCTATTGATCGCATTGAATTGACCTAGTGAGGAGCGCAGCGACCTGGCTATCTGTTGATTCTTGAGCCTTCTTTTCATTTTTTTTGTGTAGCATCGGCCTTATTAAAACACCTCACCCCAGCCCTCTCCTGAAGGAGAGGGAGTTTCGATAAATTGCTATGAAAATACCATTTTTCTTAATCCCAAGCCGTAGTGAAGTATAAGAAACTAAAAGTACAAACATAAGAAAACCCAAAGATTTTCTTCCTTGGGTTTTCTTAATACAGTCTAATTCCTATTGTACTTTTCACTTCGGCCTCATAAGAACAACAGGTTCTTACGAGGTAATACGCCGAAGTTTTTATTTTTCACTGCAATTTGAATACTTTCTCCCTCAAATTCTTAAGATACAAATCACAGTCATTAATTTCTGATGGTTCTGGTGCCCAAGAAGCAAATTCAATTCCTGTATTGGGAATAAATGGACCTTCCTTAATTTCATAAATTACCGATCCAGATTCCTCCACCAATATGGTATGCCAAATTCCTGCAGGGATTTCTACTCCATATTCTCCTTCCAATGGATCCAAATCCTTCACTTGCTTGATATTTCCAGTGTCATCAAACAGCAAAACGCTTATTCTTCCCCTTAGTAAAAGGAAAATCTCGACCTTTTCTGTATGGCGATGCGGTGGTAAATAAGTTTCAGGCTCCAAGGCATTGAGCATTCGTTGTAATAATTCATCCCCATCGGTATGGAAATTGTAATTCATGCGTTTCCTTGAGCTATCTATAGCCTCACTTGCTTCAGTAATGTGTTGTTGATGTATTTCATAAATCACTTGTATTCAAAAAAAGGAATTGGAAAGCATGATTCTTTATTCCAATTCCTAAACTTTAACTTATCTACTTGGGCATTGCTTTATACCAATTTGTGCAAATGAAAATATTTTCTCTTGACTACCACATAAACAAAAGCCATCAAAATCAGCACACTTGCCACGAGTAGAATGGTATATAATACTGAAAAGTTTGAATGCATTAAGAACAAAGCAAAACAATTGATGGCGATCTGAATTGCAGTATAAATTAGCGCAACAGACAAATGTGGAATCTTCGCCTCATTTGCTAATATCTGATACAAATGTTTACGATGTGCCTGAAATATATTTTCCTTCAAAATTAACCGGTGGACAATGGTCAAAACAGCATCAACTCCATATACTCCTAAAAGTAAGACGACAACAAGAGATGGTTCAAGCAATATCAATTTCCCCACCATAAACAAAAGAATAAAAGCTATTGCGATAGATCCAACATCTCCGGCAAAGCATTTTGCCTTTTTTCTGAAATTGTAGAAATTAAAAACCAAAAGCCCTAAGCCAGTACAATAAATCAAATCATTCCCCACAAAATTAACATGGTAATTATTGATCATCCACAAACCAGACAGCACAGCCAAACTGTAAGCCCCTGTTATACCATTGATCCCATCCATAAAGTTGTAGGCATTTATAATACCAATAAACAGAATGAAAGCAAATACAATCCAATACCATTGCAAATCAAACAAGTTCAACTGATAAAACAACATCCCCATTGAAAGCAAATGGACAGAAAGACGTAATTTATTAGAAAGAGTTAATACATCATCCAGAAAACTAATCAAGGTAATTAAGCTTAAGCCCAAAAAGAACCATGGGTATTCAAAACCTGAAGAAATGAAAAAGGCCAATGCTCCAAAATAAAAAATAATACCTCCCCCACGAAGGGTTATGGAAGTGTGAGAGCTTCTTTGATTGGGTTTATCAATGATATTATAGTGATCGGCAAACTTAAAATAGATCTGTATGATTGCGACCAAAATAATTAAGGTAATTATGTATTCCATTATTGTCATGCTTTATCTTTACATCTTATTTTTAACAGCATTCTAGCAAATAAGATTGTACCCTTAAATGTTACAAATTTATACTTCCTTAGATTGAAAAAATTCAACACTTCGTTTTGAGAAAAAAATTCAATTCCAAAATTAAATAGTCTCTCCTTAAAAAACCATAAATATTTATTGATTCATTACAGAAGCCCTAAACTCTTTTATTCGTTGCTCTTCCTCTTTTTTGCAGATGAGCAATACATCATTGTCTTCCACCACAATGAAATCTTGCAAGCCTTGAATGACAACTTTTTTATCTTTTGGCATGTTCACAATACAATTGCTGGCTTCAAATACATGAACCTTTTCGCCAACTACAGTATTTCCCTGTTCACAACGTTCGCGCTTTTCCCATAGCGATCCCCAGGTTCCCAAATCAGACCACCCAAAATCAGCAGGTTGTACGTAGATGTTGTTTGCCTTCTCCATAACACCATAATCAATAGAAATACTCGTACATGTTGGAAACATCTCATCAATGAAAGCTTGCTCATCTTCAGAGTTATAAACAGCTTCTCCTTTTGCAAACAGAGCTGCAACTTCAGGCAAATCGTTTTCGAATGCCTTCACAATACTCTTAAGTGACCACAAGAAAATGCCAGAATTCCAAAAGAAGTCTCCTGATGACAAATAAGTCTTAGCTGTTTCCAAATTTGGTTTTTCCTTAAAAGCAGCTACTTTGCAAACACTTTCTTTATTCGTAATTGAAGCCGCTTGAATGTATCCGTAACCAGTCTCTGGACGGTGAGGTTGAATACCAAGCGTTAGCAAAGTCGCATTATTAGCTGTAAATTCCAAACCCTTTTCGATTACACGAACGAACTCCACCTCATTTGTAATCAAATGATCCGATGGAGCTACTACCATATTGGCATCCGGATTTAATCCTTTTATTTTGTAGGCAGCATAAGCAATACAAGGCGCTGTATTTCGCATGCAAGGCTCTAACAAAATATTGCTTTCCAAAAGCTCAGGGCACTGAGCTATTACTAGTTCCTTATATTTCGAAGAGGTTACTATCAAAATATTTTCTGCAGGAGCAACCGTTTTAAAACGTGCAACAGTTTGCTGCAATAGCGTTTTACCAATTCCCAAAACATCTAGAAATTGCTTTGGTTTTTCTTCGGTACTCATAGGCCAAAAACGAGAACCTACGCCTCCGGCCATAATTACGATGTAATTGTTATTATTCATATTGTAGTGTTTTGTAGTGTTTTTTTGCGAAAAATTTAAAATAGGGGAATATTAAGCCTGATCCATTTCATATATTCTCTCCATTCTTGTCCACTTAGAGATTGCAGAATCAGCTTCTGAATTCTGAAATTGATTCATTAAGCATTCCCAATCTTTTTGTTTTGGTTTTTGAGCTAATCTTAACATGGCTTCATCATGATTAAAATCGAGCACTGTTTCCATAATCATAAAAAGCATATTGCCATGCAGGTATATTTCCATATCCAGAATACCTATTTCTTTCATTCCATCCGTAATTTCTTGCCATACCATCCCTTTGGCGTGATAAGACTTGTACATTGAAATTACTTTCGGATCATTTTTTATTGTTAAAAATTTACAATATCTCTTCTTCCGTGCTAGTTCATTGTCTTTAAAATATTCCATCACTATTAAGATCTAGTTACTTGAAATCCGGTTTTTGACAAATTTAAATCGACAAAACGAGCTCTGCTATTAGGAGGGTTTTCATTCAATATATTTCTGATTTTACCAGCTGCTTCAGGATCCTTTGCAACGATAAATAGATACCCACCACCGCCTGCACCAGGCAATTTATACGCAGAAGTATAATCTTTAAAAAGATGAATCAATTTTTGAATTTCTAAAGGGTTTGTACCCCCATCGAGTAATTGGTTTTGCCGCCATGTCGTATTTATAGCATTACACATGCCTTTAAAATCATTTCTTTGCAAAATATCAAAGGTATCATAGGCATGCTGTTTCATCTCTTTAAGTAAAGAAGTGTTTTTAGTATCATTTAAGAACATCCCTCTTACAATTTCTGATAAAATATCTTTCGCAGTTCTTGTAATTCCAGTATAATACAATAATAAACATGCCTTGTTTTCTGGGGTAGTGAAAAGATGATCCGGCCCCCATCTGACCTCAGGAGTTTGATTAAATCCTTTACCTGTTTCTAACAATTTAATTCCTGGTAAAACACCACCATATTGATCTTGCCAACCACCTCCGGTCGTTAAGAGTTGTTCCAATACCAATGCTCGGTGACTAATTTGATTGTGGCTCCAGTTGTGTCCACAAAAATCAGAAAGAGCACCCAAAACAGTTGCTCCCAATATAGAACTGGTTCCCAAGCCTGATCCTTTTGGAATAGCAGCTAAACTTGATATTTCTATTCCTGAGCCAAATGCTTCTAATTGTTTTTCAAGGCTAGAAAATGAATTCTGCGAATACTCAGGATGAAAACCTGCTAAGGCAAGAGCTGCTTTAGGAATGGAAAATGGAGAACCAACTTGATTACAATTTGCTAATTCTTCAAATGTCTGCACATCTTCACGAGTTCCAATATCAATAGAGCGAAGAATTATTTTATATTCCTTACTGGGCTTAATATAAACTTGCAAAGGTGGTTGTCCGTTCAATTCAATAGCCATATTTACAACCGCACCACCATTAATCAAGCAATAAGGAGGTGTATCAGACCATCCGCCAGCTAAATCTATACGCACCGGACTTCTTCCCCAAACAATCTGGTCCTGAAAGACATTCAACTCCGGATTTAACTTTTCAAGTTGAACTGGTTGTATGATACTTTGTTGTAGGATATCAAAAGCTTGTTTTTCCTCCTGCAGGTATCCCAATTTATTGTATTGTTTAACACGAGCCTGAAACATGTGTTCATGCATTTTCACAAATTCATCAACGCAGGATAAATCAGCAGGAGGCAATTGAATTTTATTGTCCACCACATATTTAGCCGCATGATTCAAATCTAATTGAAAGAAAACACTTTTTCTATGGTTTTTATGGAGTTGTTTTACGCTGGAGTTCCTGAAATCTTCTCTTTGCTGAACCAATCGATCCAAATTAGCAAGATCCGAAATCATATCAGCCGAAAGCTTCTCAGAACATTTCCATATTTGGAACAACGCTTCGTTCGGCTCTCCTTTTATCATCCAATTTACAAATGAATCTGTTAAGGATTCTACCTTCAGTACAGGAAAAATAAGTGCAGCTTGTAAATCTGTAGTTTCTGAACAATTCAGGTCTGAAAATATGATATCTCGTTTCTCCATCCAACTTAAGAATGAATTCCCCATCCAAAAGCTAGTATCTGAATTAATGGCTCCCCTAAAAGCATCATCAAAGTCATAAGGTCTTAAACAATAGTGACTATCTCCAATTGGAATTATATCAATACAGATGTTCTTTTCCAGAGATATTTGCCAATTATTCTTCGGAATACCTGTTAGCACATGATTTGATTCCAGTTTCCAATTCTTTCCTATAAAAGAATTTTCAATCCATAAATTTTGCTGTTGTGCCTCCAGTTTTATTTCTATTTCTGCATTTTGAATAAACATAGAAGGATGAGGTTTTCTATCCTTATGCAAGATTGATCTTTGATCCAAAACCTTGTTCTGAATATTCAATGTAGACGAAATCAATTCTTTACTAGTACCATAATGATAAAATTCACCCTTAGGAAGTGGTAAAATGGCTACCGATAATTGACTCAAGTCTTCATCATGTATTTTGGGCTGATCACCAAGGCAAAGTCCAAAATCGGAATACAAATCATAAAATCCAGGTTGAGCTGGGCTCTCTAGTTCTCCCTTCTCATTCAGATGATAATCCGATTTTTTCATCAAAAGTTCGACAGCTTTATCGCTTAAAACCCATATCCCAATATCCATAAGATACAAATGTTCAGCCGCCAAATCTTGCAATTCTTGTACGCCTGGTTTTTGGAGCATGTAATTCAACTGTTTAGGCTGAGTTTTATCACACACGAAAACACCATGATTGCATGCTTGGCTTGGATTCACCCACAAACCATAACAAATAACATCAGCCTCAGGAAGAAATTTGATCTCCCCTTCAGAGCGAATATAAACATCACCACTAGCAATAAGTGTATTGGAATTCTTTGCAGATTTTTCTAATATCTTTTCATACAAAGGCAATTGTAAATCCAACAGGTTTTGATCAATTTTTTGTCCTCTTTCCCATCTAAAAATAGGAATTGGAGTTAAAATTTTACCTGTGGGAGCATAGGCTGGTAAGCGACGAGATTGCCCACCAGCGTGCATAACAATTTTCTTATCCTTAGAAATCCAATCTCTAAAATCACTAATCTGATTTTTCTTTTCCCAGTATTCTTTCAGCAGCCATGCCGTTCCTCCTCCGGATCCAACACGTTTACCTATTGGATCAGAAGCACAAAACCAATTGTCTTTACTTTTCTTTTCGAGACGATAAAAAGTGTTAGCCAAATTAGGAGGCAAGGATAATAATTTTTGCATGTATTTTATTATTTTTTCGAATAACTGGGTTAAATTGTTTTTTTGATTCCCATAATAAGAAACCCCTTAATTGAATCCTTACAAATTTCAAGCTGTGGTAATACACATTATCCTGATTTAACTAGTTTAGATAATGCTCATACATCAACTTGATCCCTTCTGCCAATTCGATGCTATGTTTCCAACCTAATCCATGAAGTTTTGATGGGTTGGTTAGTTTGCGCATGGTACCATCTGGCTTAGTTATATCAAAATCAATCTGACCTTTAAAATCAATTTCCTTTTGAATGGTTTCTGACAAAAGACGGATAGAAATTTCCTTACCTGTACCAATATTGATGTGGGTATTTACTACTTCATTGCCACAATTTGCTTTTACATCCTCAAAATTCCGATTCTCCAATAAGAAAACACAAGCATCAGCCATATCCTCGGACCAAAGGAATTCGCGCATAGGCTTACCTGAACCCCATAGATCTAGCTTAACTTGATTCGAAGCGTTTGCTTCTCCTGAAGTCTCGGGATCGCAATGACAAATGCCATACTTATTTAAAATAGCAAGAATTTCCGCTTCGCTAGACGAACCATCAATACCTTCAACAGGGCGACGGTTTAGGTCTTCGTGTATTGCCTCCCAATTGTTATCTTCCAAACATTTTGCTAAATGGATCTTACGAACCATAGCAGGCAACACATGTGATGTTTCCAAATTGAAATTATCGTTAGGACCGTACAAATTGGTAGGCATCACAGAGATAAAATTGGTGCCATACTGCAAATTGTAGGACTCACACATTTTTAAACCAGCAATTTTTGCAATCGCATAAGGTTCGTTAGTGTATTCCAATGTATCTGTCAACAAACAATCTTCAGGCATTGGCTGCGGTGCCATTTTAGGATAAATACAAGTTGATCCCAAAAACAACAATTTCTTCACCCCATGAACATAAGACTGATGAATCACATTGTTCTGAATTTGCATGTTCTCATAAATGAACTGTCCTCGGTAGGTGCTGTTCGCTATAATTCCTCCAACCTTGGCTGCTGCTAATATTACATATTCTGGTTTTTCTTCTTCAAAAAAAGCAGCTACTGCTGCCTGATTGATCAAATCCAACTCATTCAATGAACGAAACACCAGATTGGTATAACCTTTTGAACGCAGATTTTTGGTTATCGCAGAGCCCACCAATCCAAGATGGCCTGCTACGTATATTTTTGAATTCTTATTCATAGTATTTTTTTTTATCCACAAATTCACACGAATAAATTATTCTTAAAAAGACACAAATACTCTCAAATGATTAGAGAATAACTCTTTTGTATTGTAGTCTTGTTGTTCCGAAGTTAATCCGTAATCCTATTTTTTTTATCCACAAATGCACACGAATAAATTTTCTTAAAAAGACACAAATACTCTCAAATAATTAGAGAATAACTCTTTTGTATTGTAGTCTTGTTGTTCCGAAGTTAATCAGTAATCCTATTTGTTTTATCCACAAATCCACACTAATTAATTTTCACAAATGGACACAAATAAATACAATCTTACTTTTCCAATTTGAGTCAATTTGTGTTCCCATTTGTGACAATTTGAGGACTACTTTTTTATTAGAGAATAACTCTTTTGTATTGTAATCTTGTCGCTCCGAAGTTAATCAGTAATCCCATTTTCTTGCCTGTAGCTTTCAGATAATTTAATACTTGAGCCAAATGTTCTGGATGAATAGCATCTGTGGCTTTTAGTTCTACAATCACTTCATCGAAACAAACAAAATCTGCAACATATTCTTTATGCAATAGTTGCCCTCTAAAGGATATATTCAAAACTTTCTCCTTCTCAAACGGAACAAGTTTCTCATCTAAGACATAACCAAGAGCCTCTTGATAGACTGCTTCTAAAAACCCACAACCTAAGTCTGAATGAACTTCCATCGCTGCACCAATAATTTGGTAACATTCTTCTTTGTATGGAAATTCATTCGACTTCATTTGTGATATTTATATTTCTTTGTAATTAAATTCGTGTCTATTTGTGGATCTTTTTAATTTGCAACAATTTGGATGATCTACTCGAAGTAATTCATCACCTTGTACCCACCTTCTTTCAAATAAGCATCCTTCTTAAACAATTTGATGTCTGATTGCATCATGTCTTCAACAAGGCCAGCTAAATCATATTCTGGTTTCCAACCCAATACCGTGTTCGATTTTGTTGGGTCTCCAATCAAAAGATCCACCTCTGTTGGACGGAAATATTGCGGATCAACGCCTACGATTTGCTCTTCTTTGGCAACACGCTCTTTGATGGTTTCCAAGTATTGTGCACCTACTCTCTCAGTGAACAAAGCTTCGTCAACAGCTATTAAATATCCTTTTTCGTCTACACCTTCGCCACGGAATTCAACTGTTAAACCAGCTTCTTTAGCTGCCAAAAGAACAAAATCACGTATGGTAGTCGTAATTCCTGTTGCAATTACATAATCAGATGGTTCATCTTGCTGAAGAATCGCGTGCATGGCACGAATATAATCCTTAGCATGCCCCCAGTCTCTTTTAGAACTCAGGTTACCTAAAAATAATTTATTCTGCATACCCAAAGCAATACGACTCATTGCACGAGTAACTTTACGGGTAACGAAAGTTTCCCCACGGATAGGTGATTCATGGTTAAATAAAATACCATTTGATGCGTGCATTTTATATGCCTCACGATAATTTACTGTAATCCAATAAGCATACATCTTAGCTACCGCATAAGGCGAGCGTGGGTAGAAAGGCGTAGTTTCCTTTTGTGGAACTTCCTGTACCAAACCATACAACTCAGAAGTTGATGCCTGATAAATACGAGTTTTTTCTGTTAATCCCAACAAACGAACAGCTTCTAAAATACGAAGCGTTCCCAAACCATCCGCATTACCAACATATTCTGGTGTTTCGAAACTTACAGCTACGTGCGACATCGCAGCTAAGTTGTAAATTTCATCTGGTTCTATATCCTTAATTATACGGGTAATGTTCATCGAATCAGTCAAATCACCATAATGCAGAATAAAATTACGGTTTTCTACATGTGGATCCTGATATAGATGGTCGATACGATCGGTATTGAATAAAGATGAACGACGTTTCATTCCATGAACAATATATCCTTTTTTTAATAGATATTCAGCCAAATAGGCTCCGTCCTGACCGGTCACCCCGGTAATTAATGCTACTTTTTTTGACATATATAT
>JADGFH010000111.1:6317-11732 GCA_016743925.1 Labilibaculum sp. | reverse complement strand
TCCTGAGAATAAAAATGGTAATCAAAAGATGTATAGTCATGATGAATGTACTGATAAGGGAATAAATTTTATACAAGAAAATAAGGACAAACCATTTTTTCTGTATTTAGCTTACGCCATTCCACATGCTGAACTGGTTATACCAGAGAATTATCTTGAAAAATACAAAGGGAAATTTCATGAAAAACCTTACCCTGGTGCTCACTACGGGAAACAGGATTATCCCAGAGCTGCTTATGCTGCAATGGTGAGTCATCTTGATTCAGATATTGGGAAGTTAAATCAACTATTAAAAGAACTTGATTTAGATGATAATACAATTGTGATGTTTGCATCGGATAATGGTCCTCATGTTGAAGGAGGAAATGATCCGAAATTTTTTAATAGCTCTGGTGGTTTAAGAGGAGTCAAAAGAGCATTGTATGAAGGTGGAATACGCACACCATTTATTGTGAAATGGCCTAATGTGGTTGATTCTGCTAGAGTTTCAAATCATACTTCAGCATTTTGGGATATTTTTCCAACACTATGTGATATTACTGGAGCAGACTATCCTGAAAATTTAGATGGAATTTCATTTTTTCCAGAATTAATGCAAAAAAAACAGACGACTCACGATCATCTTTATTGGGAGTTCCATGGAGCAACAGGAGATAAACAGGCGATAAGAAAAGGCAATTGGAAAGCTGTGCGGGTCAAAATTAAATCTGAAAATGAGCCAATACAACTGTTCAATTTAGAATCTGACCCATATGAAAAAAATGATGTTGGAGGTGAATATCCTGATGTTGTTAAGGAAATGAAAGACTTATTTGAAAAAGAACATGAGAAATCAAAAGTATTTCCATTTTCATATGAGAAAAATATTTCAGGAATGATTAACTAATAAAATATGATGATACAAAAGCAAATTTGGATTAAGAAGTTAAGAAACACTTTAATGATTGGTATTGGCATCATCGGTTTGTTGTCGTTTAAGACAATTCCAAATGATCAAAAACCAAACATTGTTTTTATACTGGTCGATGATATGGGCTGGAAAGATCCGGGATTTATGGGGAGCGATTATCATGAAACACCTCATATTGACCAGTTAGCTTCTGAAGGAATTGTTTTTATGAATGCTTATGCCAATGCGCCAAATTGTGCACCATCCAGAGCCTGTTTGTTATCAGGGCAATATGTTCCCCGCCATGGAGTATTTACAGTAAATTCTGCGGAGCGAGGAAGTGCGAAGAAAAGGAAATTAATTCCTCCGAAAAACAAGACAGAACTGAACGGGAAAGTAATTACCATTGCTGAAGCATTGAAGGAACAGGGCTATTCCACTTGTCATATTGGAAAATGGCACATGGGTGATGACAATGAAACAAGGCCAGAAGCTCAGGGGTTTGATGTTAACGTTGCAGGTGATCACAGTGGACATCCCAAAACTTATTTTGGACCATTCAATATGACGAACCTTACAACTGATGTTCCCAATGAGTATTTGACTGATCGATTAACTGATGAGGCTGTACAATATATTAAATCTCATAAAAGTGATCCATTTTTTCTTTACTTCTCTCATTATTCAGTTCATACTCCTCTGCAAGCAAAGGATAGTTTAATTCAAAAATACAAACAAAAGGGCGTTGGCAAATTGCACAATCATGTTACCTATGCCGCAATGGTGGAAAGTACAGATCAAAGTGTAGGAAGAGTTCTTGAAGAGTTGGAGAAACAGGGGATTTCAGATAATACAATTGTTGTTTTCTTTTCGGATAATGGAGGATATGGACCAGCAACATCAATGGCTCCTCTAAAAGGTTCAAAAGGAATGATGTACGAAGGAGGTATAAGAGAACCATTAATTGTACGTTGGCCAAATAAAATAAAGGAAAGTGGTAGATGTGATGTACCTGTTATGGGAACTGATTTCTATCCAACATTTATGGATGTTTCTGGTGCCAAAGGTATTTCACAAACACTTGACGGAGAGAGTTTACTTCCAATTTTAATAGATTCCAGTGCCAGTTTAAATAGGGAGAGTTTGTATTGGCATTTTCCAGCATATCTTCAAGGATATAGGAATATGAAAGATTCCATGGGCTATTGGAGAACGACACCAGCAAGTGCTATTCGTAAAGGAGATTGGAAATTAATTGAATTTTTTGAAGATGGAAAGTTGGAGCTCTATAATTTGAAAGAGGATATTGGAGAATCTCTCAATTTGGCAGATACTCATCCTGATAAATTACAAGAATTATATTCTGATTTGAAAACTTGGAGAGCCGATTGTAATGCACAAATTCCATTTGAAAAAAATCCCTTATATCAAGAGTAAAGACATCGCTCTATAAAGATGAGTATGTTTAATGTTTAGAATCTAATAAAATTTGAATGATGAAAAGATCATTATTAGTCTTAGTTGCAAGTATTTCCATTTGTTGTTTATATGCTCAAGAAAAAAAGGTTGACAAACCCAATGTAGTAATTATCTATGCTGATGATCTAGGTTTTGGAGATGTTGGAGCTTATGGTTCAACCGTTCTTAAAACGGCTAATATGGATAAAATTGCCAACCAGGGAATTCGTTTTACAAATGGATATGCTACATCTGCCACATGCACTCCAAGTAGATATTCCTTGCTAACAGGCTATTATCCATGGCGAAATAAAAAGGCGCAAGTTTTACAAGGTGATGCACCATTATTAATCCCTACGGATAAGATAACTCTTCCAAAAATGATGCAAAAGGCAGGTTACAAAACTGGTGTCGTTGGAAAGTGGCATTTGGGAATGGGAGACGGATCGGTTGATTGGAACAAAAAGGTTAGCCCTGGGCCTAAAGAAGTTGGTTTTGATTATTCCTGTGTGATGGCTGCAACGAACGATAGAGTGCCAAATGTATATGTGAAAGATGGATATGTTGAAGGACTGGAGAAAGATGATCCATTGCAAGTAAGTTATCGGAAAAATTTTGAGGGAGAGCCTACAGGTCGGAATAACCCAGAGCAATTAAAAGTGATGTATAGTCATGGACACGATATGAGTATTAACAATGGAGTATCGAGAATTGGTTACCAAAAAGGAGGAAAAGCAGCTCAGTGGGTTGATGAAGAAATGGCAGATAAGTTTTTAATTGAAGCCAAGCAATTTATTAATCGTAATGTTGATCAACCATTTTTCCTTTACTACGCCTTGCATCAACCTCATGTACCTAGAGTACCACACCCTCGATTCGCTGGAACAACAGGTTTGGGTGCTCGTGGAGATGTGATTGCGGAAGCAGACTGGTGTATTGGTGAGTTGTTAAAAACTTTAAAAAAGAATGGTTTAATGGAGAATACCATTATTATTTTTTCTAGTGATAATGGCCCAGTTCTAGATGATGGATATATGGATGCATCTAAGGAAAAATTAGGAAACCATACGCCATGGGGACCTTTTAGAGGTGGTAAATATAGTTTATTTGAAGCGGGAACTCATGTGCCTTTTATGGTAATGTGGAAAGGGAAAATAAAACCTAAAGTTTCTGATGCTATTGTAAGTCAGGTCGATATATTAGCTTCTTTGGCTAGTTTAACCAATCAAAAAAATCCGAATACAGATAGTCAAAATATGTTGCCAAGCTTATTGGGTGAGAGTGATATGGGACGAAAGAATGTCGTTTTAGAAGGCCTTTCTCATAGAACTGCATTTAGAATGGGAGATTGGGTTTTGATACCAGCATATAAAGGTGGAAAAACTCCAGGTTGGGGAGTGATTGTGGAAACAGGTCATTCTGCAGATATTCAACTTTATAATATTAAAAAAGATCCGAATCAGAGAGAAAATTTGGCAGGAAAATACCCAGAAAAGGTAGAAGTAATGAAAGCTGAATTTGAAAAAGTGAAAAAAGGAATTGTGAAATAGTATTTTGAGAAAGAAGTAAAGTATCAAAGAATCATGAAATTAATACACACAAGTTTTATAATTGGATTAGTATCGGTATTGACGGTAGGTTCATCTCATGCAGAAAATAAACCAACCAGTGAGAAATCCCGTCCCAATATTATTCACATTTTAGCTGATGATGTGGGCTATGACGATTTGAGTTGTTTTGGATCAAAAGATATCCATACACCAAATTTGGATGCGCTCGCAGCACAAGGAATTAAATTTACAAATTTTTATGCACCACACGGAACTTGTACTCCATCTCGCGCAGCTCTTCTCACGGGGAGATATGCTCCAAGAGTGAATGACGGAACTGGTCTTTTTGTACTATTTCCACATTCTAAGAATGGTTTGGAAGATGAAAAAGAAGTTACAATTACCGAAATACTAAAAGAGCAAGGCTATACTACAGGATTATATGGAAAATGGCATTTAGGTCACTTGCCTCAGTATTTGCCGTGCGTTCATGGTTTCGATGAGTTTTTGGGTATCCCTTATCCAAATGATCACGGACCTGAAAGAATTGGAAATAGTGGATTTCGATCAAATGGGATTAGTGATCCTAAAATTCCATTAATAGAACAAGCACAAGTTATTAAGCGATGTGATAATAATGATTTGGCTGAATTACCTGCCTTATTTACTCGCGAGGCATGTAAGTTTATGTATCGATCGGTAAAGGATAAAAAGCCATTTTATCTTCAGTATGCCAATATTGAAACACACACACCATGGTTTGTGCCTAAAGGATTTGAAGGAGTAAGTAAAGCGGCTGCTTATGGTGATGCCGTTGAGTATTTAGATCGATCTGTTGGAATTATTTTGAATGCTTTAAAGCGATTGAAAATAGAGGATAATACAATAATTGTATTCTCATCAGACAACGGTCCCTTGATTCATAAAGATACGGAATTGGAAAACTGTTACGGACGATTTGGAACAACAGATCCAAACAGAGAGCATGTCTTAAGAGGGGGTAAATATCAGGAACGTTTTGATGGAGGTATCCGTGTTTCTTGCATTATGAAATGGCCAAAGGAAATTCCTGCGGGGATAGAATGTGATGAAATTGTGGGAGCTCATGATCTATTCACAACTTTCGCCAATATTGCAGGTGGGGAAATTCCAACAGATCGTGTGATTGATGGTAAAAATATCTTACCCCTTATGAAAGGAGAGGAAGGAGCTGTATCACCTCACAAAGCAATTTACGGATTTAAAGCACGTGGTGGCTTAATGAGTGTTCGCTATAAAAATTGGAAATTGATTTTGCCGGGTAAACATTGGACTGGGAATTTTGATCAGGCACAATTGTTCGATCTTACAACAGACATTGGAGAAAAGAAGAATATCTCAAATGAATACCCAAAAGTGGTAAAGGAGATTTTGAAAATGGCAGAGAAGGCTGAACTAGCCGTTAAAGAGAATAAAGCAATTGACTAATAAGCTTATAATTTAAAGCGAAACCCTGCATATTGAAGTAAAGTAATAAAT